>JBDSHM010000068.1:0-2553 GCA_039918495.1 Sulfuriferula sp.
GTCTCGATGGCCCATAACCAGCTGCGTTCGAGATATTCCCCGGTTTTTTCCACAACAGTCAGCCAGGAAATGCCGGTAAACAGGCTCAAACTCGCGGCAATCAATACCAGCAAGGCCAGCGTGCCGCCGGTAAAACCCAGTATCCGGACCACGGCCTCGCCCGTAATGGCACCCAGAATCCCGCCGGGGTGCTCCGGCAGTGCAATATGCAGGCTGTACAGGCGTTGCGATTCCAGTCCGGCGCTGGATAACAGCAGCAATGCAAACCCGGCGCTACGGATATATAGGGAGCGCCGGTCGGATGCCTCGGGGACTTCCAGTTTGCGGTATCCCCACCAGGTGGTATACAAGGCCAGCACGACCAGCCACCAGGTGGAAAGACCGAATAACGAGAGCAGGATATCAGCCAGATAAGCGCCCAATGCCCCACCCACATTGTGCACATTGCCTTGCCCACTGTGCGACCAGCCCGGATCGGACTGGGAATACGTGAACAGGATGACCGCCAGAAATGCAGCCAGAGCGACACTCAGCAGCCAGCCGATCTCGCGCAGCAGGCCGGTGAGCCGGGGCGGGAGCGGTTTACGGACGGATTTAGGTGTATTGCGCCGGGTAATCGACATAGTCAGTTATTCTATAGGAATGCAAAATTATAACTTGAACCTTGTCCAGTCCGTGACCATCTTCCATACTGTTCCTGTTTTCCATTGTTCAATCCCGCTACGGAGTGCTGCATGACCACAACAACACAACATCATCGTCTCATCATCCTCGGCTCCGGTCCGGCAGGTTATTCGGCCGCAGTTTACGCTGCGCGCGCCAATCTGAATCCGGTGGTGATCACCGGCATGGCGCAAGGTGGCCAGCTGATGACCACCACAGACGTGGACAACTGGCCAGCCGACGCGGACGGCGTGCAGGGGCCGGAGTTGATGGCGCGTTTCGAGAAGCATGCGCGCCGCTTCAATACGGAAATCATTTTCGACCATATTCATACCGCCAAACTGACCGACAAGCCCATCACGCTGGTGGGCGATCAGGGCACCTACACCTGTGATGCGTTGATCATCGCCACCGGCGCCTCCGCCATGTATCTGGGGCTGGAATCCGAACAGACATTTATGGGCAAGGGCGTCTCCGGTTGCGCGACCTGCGACGGTTTCTTTTACCGTAACCAGGATGTGGCGGTCATCGGTGGCGGCAATACCGCAGTTGAAGAGGCACTCTACCTGTCCAATATCGCCAGCCATGTCACGGTGGTGCATCGCCGTGACAAGTTCAAATCGGAAAAGATACTCGCCGATCATCTGATGGAAAAGGTCAAGGAAGGCAAGATTAGCGTGGAATGGAACAGCGAGCTGGGCGAAGTGCTGGGCGATAAAACTGGCGTCACCGGCATGCGTATCAAATCCACCACGGATGGCAGTACTAAAGATATTTCCTTGACCGGTGTATTCATTGCGATCGGGCACAAGCCCAATACCGATATTTTCACCGGTCAGGTTGAGATGGAAGGCGGCTATATCGTCACCAAAGGCGGCAACAAGGGCAATGCAACCGCCACCAATGTTCCCGGCGTGTTTGCGGCGGGCGATGTGCAGGACCACATTTACCGCCAGGCTGTGACCAGCGCCGGTACCGGCTGTATGGCTGCACTCGACGCCGACCGCTATCTGGAAAGCCTCAGCAAGTAGGCTGCCCATGGCCGGGCGCGTGCCTCCAGCGGATGAATCCGCGCTGTTCAAGGCAGCAGTGGGAGACGCTCAGCCGCTTGCCGAGCATGGCAAGGTGGAACATGTCCTGCCGCGCGCTTCGCCTATCCCGCGTCAGCGTATGCGCGACGAACAGCTAGCGCTGGCCGATAGTCTGTCCGACCACATCGCCTGGGAAGACGCCATGGAAACCGGCGAGGAACTGATATTCCTGCGCACCGGTCTGCGCCGGGATACCCTCAAAAAACTGCGACGCGGTCACTGGGTATTGCAGGCCGAGCTGGATTTGCATGGTCTGGTCAGCGTGGAAGCACGTCAGGCGGTGAATGAGTTCATCGCCGGATGCAGCAAGCGCGGCCTGCGTTGCGTGCGCATCATTCATGGCAAAGGGCTGCGTTCCAAAAACCGCGAACCGGTATTGCGTACCAAGGTAAAAAACTGGCTGATGCAAAAAGACGAGGTGCTGGCGTTTTGCCAGGCACGCGCGGTGGACGCCGGCAGTGGCGCGGTGGTAGTGTTACTCAAGTCTTCATGAAAACCGTTTTGGAGGAGCATCATGGCAACAATTACAGAATTCGAACTTCCTTCCACCGGCAACCGGACCTTCAAGCTCACGGATGCTCGCGGCAAGAAACTGGTGGTGTATTTTTACCCCAAGGACGATACCCCCGGCTGTACGGTGGAAGGTTCCGATTTTCGCGATTTGTATACCGAATTCAAGCAGCACGACTGCGAAATTGTGGGCATCTCGCGTGACGATCTGCTATCGCACGAAAAATTCAAGGCCAAGCTGAGCCTGCCGTTTGAGTTGTTGTCTGACGCAGATGAAAAAGTCTGTGAG
>JBDSHM010000069.1:0-11315 GCA_039918495.1 Sulfuriferula sp.
GAACCGGAAGGTCGGATCGACCACCTCGCTGACGACGGTCAGGTTCAGGCCGTAGCGCTCGGCAATCGGACCCCAATAATGAACACCGGCACCACCCAGCGGATCCACGCCCATACTGATGTTCGCACTGCGGATTGCATCCATGTCGAGCACGCTGCCAAGATCGCTTACGTAAGCGTTGAGAAAATCATGCCGGTGCGTGGTCGCGGCGCGCCTGGCCTGTTCGAAAGTGATTTTTTTCACGCCCTGCAGGCCACCTTCCAGAAACGCATTGGCGTGAGCTTCGATCCAGTCTGTGACATTTTTATCTGCCGGCCCGCCGCTGGGGAGGTTGTATTTGAAGCCGCCATTATCCGGCGGATTATGTGAGGGCGTGATGACAATGCCGTCCGCCAGCCCTGAAGTGCGGCCGCGATTGTAAGTGAGTATCGCGTGAGATATCACTGGCGTCGGCGTGTACTCATCATCCTCGGCGATCATGACATCGACGCCGTTAGCCGCCAGCACTTCCAGCGCACTGGTAAACGCCGGCTCGGACAACGCATGCGTGTCGATACCCAGAAACAGCGGACCATCGATACCCTGCTGCTTGCGGTACTGGCAGATAGCCTGACTGATGGCAAGGACATGCCATTCGTTGAAACTCACATCAAACGCGCAGCCGCGATGTCCCGAGGTACCGAATGCGACCCTTTGCCCTGGCACCGAAGCATCGGGCACGTTGCTGTAGTAGGCAGTGATGAGTCTGGGCACATTGACCAGCATCGAAGTTTCGGCGGGCTTACCTGCCAGAGAACTGATTTTCATAGTTTTTTTCTCCATTGTCATGACAACGGTACCGCTATTATTGAGCCCATCCGATTCGAGACGCAACCACTACGCGTCGATATCCGCGAGCCATTTTTCCTGGACGGTTTGGCTGAGAAGTCCGCAGCGGAAAGCATCGATCACTGCGCCTTTTCCACCGACTAAGGATAGCGGAGAGCCTGTTGTAATTCTTCAGGTACGTATCGGGTTTTAAATGAATCAGCGCATTGATACCGGTCGGTAAAACAACACCAGTTGCTTGTAGACACTGGGACAGCATTTTTTCAAAATATCCGGTGCTGTAAAAAAATATTCGCTTAACACCGCGAAAAACTCTGCCGGATTGGTGGCGGCGTAAGGATTGATGGAGGTTGATTTCCCTGCTGCGACTTCAAAACACAGCGCTGCATAGGCCCCGCCCATTGCACCGGCCCAGCGTTTCCGGCTCATGCCGCTGCGCAGCGGTGGCATGCCGTTCGTCGCCCCATTGAGGCCATCCAGCTTATGTGCAAACTCGTGCAATACCACGTTATGACCGGCATGGTCATGGAAAGTGTCCCGCTCCACGTCATCCCAGGACAAAATCACCGGGCCACGCAACCAAGACTCACCTGTTAAAGCACTTGCTTCGTTGTGAACCAGGCCCAGCGAATCCATTTCTGCATGGTGAACGCGAAACGCACTTGGATAGAGGATGACCTCGACCCAATCGTCAAAGTACTCCACGCCTAAATTCAGGATCAACAAACAGGCTTGGGCAGCCACTGTTACTCTCATCGACAGGGTCACCTCCAGACCCTGGACGCCGATGATTGATTTCTGATCGATAAACCACGTCGTCAATTCCCGCAGATGCGCCATTTGTATGGCGTCCAGCTGCTTCAATACCAACGCGCGCCGCGTCACACCATGCCAGATGTGATGCGGTATCGGATTACGCTTGAGTATTCTCCGCATCCGCCAGCGCCGAAACGCAGTGCCTATCCGACCCATCTCGTTCTATCTGTGAACAACGATTTGACGCAAGCCTGGAGCAGGCTTATTGGGAGGGAGCCTTGATCGTGCGTTCGGCATTATCCAATATGCTGCCGGTGAAAGTGTGTGTTGTTGCACTTGGGGCACGGAGGAATGTGACCTGGATTATGAAAATGCAACGCTATCTGAGCCATCTTTTCCAGCAACAGTTCATATGCTTCACCCATTGCCTCAATGGGGTCGCGCGGTGGAGAAAGGTCTTTCATTTGGCGTTCCTTTCAACAGTCATCTCAATGCATTTTCTTGCAACCGCCAAGTACTGAACCGGGCACATGGGCCACAAGGCGCTATGCCGTTCAGCCCCGCAATTCCTTTTCGATATCATCCAGTGACTTGCGTATTTCCGCCAGAATAAGTTTATCCGCAAGGTTTTGATCGATCTCTGGCACATCCCAATCAAATATGGCACGATATTTTTCGACTACATTTTTCACGTCAGCGATGATGTCGCTGCGATGTCCTTCTAATTCGATCTGTTCGATTTTCGCCATTTCCTTATCTCCTTGATAATCGGGTGACAAGACCCATTTTCCGTTCCAGGTGGCCCACATGCTCAATTCATAATGGATCATGCAATGAGTCAGTGCGGGCAACATTTACCGAGATCAGTTGCAATCCGGGCCTTCCTTCATCAACTGCCGGCGGATCGACAGCAATTCCTGTTCGCGTTGAGCATCTACTTCTGGATAGCGCATTTCGAGGGAATTAAAAGTATCAAGAATAATCCTTGAAACAATCAGCCGGGCGTTCTTCTTGTCGTCTGCGGGTACCACATACCACGGTGCTTTTTTAGTACTCGTTGCGCTAAGGCACGCCTCATAGGCTTGCATGTACTGTTTCCAGAATTTCCTTTCTACAATGTCGGCAAGACTGAATTTCCAGTTTTTTTCGGGCTCGTCGATGCGATCGAGAAAGCGTTTTCTCTGCTCTTCCTCTGAAAGATGAAGGAAGAACTTGATGACTCGTGTGCCGTTACGATAGAGATGTTTCTCCATGTCCACGATGGAGCTATAGCGCTCCTGCCAGATGGTTTTTTCGTCGAGCAAGCCATCCGGAAGCTCTTCGCCGCGAAGAATCTCCGGATGCACACGAACGATCAACACTTCCTCATAATAGGACCGATTGAAAATGCCGATCCGCCCCCGTTCTGGCAAAGACTGGGTGGAGCGCCACAAAAAATCATGTTCCAGTTCCTTGACGCTCGGATGCTTGAAACTGAACACCTGACAGCCCTGGGGATTGATGCCGGACATCACGTTTCTGATGGCGCCGTCCTTTCCGGCCGCATCCATGGCCTGAAAAATCAGTAATACCGCATAGCGGTTGGATGCGTAGTGAAGGCGTTGCAGCTCGCTCAGTTCCTTCACCTGATTTTTGAGGAGTTTTTTGTATTGTTTCTTCGACTTGTAAACAGGCGTCACTAGCGTCGGCCATTTTTTGAGATCGACCTTGTCACTTTCCTGCACCCGAAAATCTTTTAAATGTATATTCATCTTCACCCTTTCCGTTGTTGCTAACCCGAATTTGTGAAATATCCGGGCTAGGATCCCGTCAGCGCCTCGAAGCCGGAGACAACATCGAACAATTCCTCGTCGATGCCGCTCCGACGCAGGCGGTGAAACGTTCGATTGAGATCTTCCAGGAGTTCGTCTATATTTTTTTCAGCACGTTGCATCGCAGCCAGGCGGCTGGCATTTTCGCTTGCCAGGGATTCGGCACACGCCCTGAAAATCGAGACAAAAAGATATTCACGAACGAATGCCAGCAGCGTCTGCTCTCCACCATTCATGACTTCAGGCAAATTTCCAGTCGGCCAACTGATAGCCGTCAGATCGCGCCGCCATACTTCATCCAGCGGCAATAACCGCTGACTCACAGGCTTATAGACAGCCCCGGACTCGGGACGATTGTGAAAAAGGTAAACCTGCGTGATCTCGCCTTTTTCACGCTGGGTTTCCATCTCGACCAGAATCTGCCCAACCAGCGGCGTAATCGCGCTAATGGAATTCGGCAGGATGAAGCTTTCCCCCGCTAACAGGTTGGTGTCAACGAGGCGTGAGTGAATGCGTTCGCCGACCGCCCAGACCGTTTTTTTACCCGGCAGATTTCCAAGCGTTTTTACGACAAATTCCACCATCACATCATTGAACTGACCAACCAGTCCCTGGTCAGATCCAAACACAATCGCGCCAATCCTTCCTGTTTCCAGATGCTGCGCACGCGAGGCGACAACCGCCGGTGCCTCCTGACGAAAACATGCGGCCAGGCCCAGTTGCACAGTCCGATAATAATCATCGAGGGAGCGTACCGCGTTCTCGTATTGCCCGATGCTTGACGCGGCCATGGCTTTCATCGTGCGCACCACAGCCTGGAGTTCTCCGGCGCTGTTGATCTTGTGACGCAGGTTCGCGGCGGTTTCGCTCATGGCTGCTCCTCGGCCTTTGATCCGGGGTTTTCTTTTGTGTCCAATGCGGCATCCGGTTTAGCTCCGCCGGCAGACTGGAGTTTCGCTGGCGGCTCTATTTTGGAATCAGATTTGCGTTCGGTTTCAGACGCGGGCTTCGATTTGGTTGGTGTCTCCGGCTTGGGTTGAAATGGTGTAAGCGCCGCACGGGCGATTTCGATTATCGTTTTACGATCCTCATCGCTCAATTTGTCGGCGCTATCAAATCGCGCGGTCACTTCGTTCGGGATGTCCGCAGCTGCCTTGCGCACAGCATGCTCGGCATCCGCCATCTGATCGAGGGGCACACCATCAAAGAGTTTCGCGGTCAATGCCAGCAGCACTGCGATTTGTGCCGTTACGGACACTGGCGTGAATTCCGGCTGCTTGAGGCAGGCGCGGATGCGCCGTCCGTGTTCGATGATCTTGCGGGTGTCTTCATCCAGACGGGCGCCGAAGCGGGCAAAAGTCTCAAGTTCCTCGAACTGGGCGTAGGCGAGCTTGAGGTCGCCCGCCACTGCACGGTAGGCCGCCCGTTGTGCCTTGCCACCGACGCGCGAGACAGATTTTCCAACATCGACCGCAGGCAGCACGCCTAATTCGAACAGCGACGGTGAGAGGTATATCTGTCCATCGGTGATGGAAATCAGGTTGGTCGGAATATAGGCGGAAATATCCTGCGCTTCGGTTTCGATAATAGGCAGTGCAGTTAGCGATCCCCCACCAAGTTCCGGTCGTAAACGGGTTGCGCGCTCCAGCAACCGTGAGTGGATGTAGAAGATATCACCGGGAAAAGCTTCCCGCCCCGGGGGGCGACGCAGCAGCAGAGACAGTTCGCGATAGGCGCGCGCATGGTGCGTGAGGTCGTCGTAAATAATCAGCACGTCGCGGCCCTGCTCCATAAAATACTCGGCGATGCTGGTAGCAGCATAAGGTGCGATGTAGGCGAGGCCGGGAGGATCATTGCCTTCTGTGACGACCACAACGGTATAATCCATCGCCCCTTTCTCGCGCAGGGTAGCGACCACTTTGGCCACGCCAGACGCGCGCTGGCCAATGGCGCAATAAACGCACAACACATTTTGGTCGCGTTGATTGAGAATCGTGTCCAGCGCGATCGCGGTCTTGCCGGTCTGCCTATCGCCAAGAATCAACTCCCGCTGGCCGCGCCCAACGGGTATAAGCGCATCGATAACCTTGATACCGGTTTGCAACGGAACAGTAACGGGCGCGCGATCCATGATGGGCGGGGCGGGGCGTTCGACGGGTAGTCGGACATTGGAAAGCACCGGACCATTGCCATCCACCGGCCGCCCCATAGGATTAATAATCCGCCCGAGCAGTCCGTCCCCCACCGGAACGTCCATCACGTGCCCCCTGCGTTCGACTTCATCGCCCGCATGCAACTGCCAGTAGTCGCCTAGCAGAACGGCTCCGATTTCGTTTTCATCGATGTTGAAAGCGATGCCATACAATTCGCCGGGAAACTTCAGCACCTCATCAAAACCAACACCGGGGAGGCCGGAAACTTTTGCGATACCTGTAGCAATGCTGGTGATCATGCCCACTTCTCGTGGCATCAGGTGCGGCACAAAGGCTTCCCGCGCCTGGCTTATTTCAGCAAACGCGCTGTCGAAAACGTTCTTGAGGCTCTCAGGTTCCCTATTCATTGGATTTTGTTTCGGGTTTGGGTTCTTCAGGGTTTGGCTCGGCTTTGGCTTCAGGTTTCTCTTTCTCTTTCAGAAGCGCATCGACGTTTTTTCCAAGCGACAGCAGATAATCCGAGATGCTCCACGCCACCTTATGTCCATTCGCGGTGAGTTCAATGCCGCTGACCAGGTCTGGCGCAGTTTCGAAGCGGATATGAATATCAGCTGAGAAGGTCTCGTTGAGCGCATTCTGTATGGCCGCACGTTGCTCAGCAGGCAACTCAAACGCGCTACGCACAAGCGCAGGTTCAGACGCTGACTTAAACGCCTCGGCGAAACCTTCTTTCGCATGTTCATCCATTTCGCTCAAACGTCGAGTGAACACCTCACTCATGCGTTCTTCCAGACTCGTTGTGGCGAGATCCTTCAGCGCCTTTCGCGCGATTGCAAACACTTCCTGCTGGGCTCGGCGACTGATGGTTTGATTCAGGTTGTGGGCGTCGTTTCTCAAAGTTTCCAGGCGTTTTGAACTCAATGCCGCAGCGTCATCCCGCGCTTCTTCCAGGAGCCGCTGGCGTTCGGCTTTTGCCTCATCCATCGCCTGACTCAAAAGCGCTGCACGCTGCTGGTCGAACTCCTCGTTCTTATGCTGGAACATATCGCGTTCCTTTTGCGCCTCCGCCTTTTTTGCATCGGCATCTGAAAGTTCAGTGGCAATCAGCTTCTCTCTCGCGTCAATGGCATCAAGTATGGGCCGGTAAAGAAAACGCTTCATCAACCACACCAGAATGAGGAAGTTGATGACTTGCGCAATGACAGTAAACCAATCGATCAGCATGAATTACTTTCCTGCTGCCTGAGCGATGACATGGTTCCAGAATGGGTTGGCAAAAAGGAGAATCATCGCGACTACGAAGCAATAGATGGCGACGGACTCGACCATTGCCAGACCCACAAATAAGGTACGGGTGATCGTGGCTGAGGCATCGGGCTGCTGCGCCAGTGAAGTTAACGCTGTGGAAACAGCACGTCCTTCGCCCAACGCTGGTCCGATACTTCCGATGGCGATCGTCAGGCCGGCGGTGACAATGGATGCTACCGCGATAATAGTCATGCTATCCATGATTTTTCCTTTAGTTGTTGTAGATCAGGCTTCAGTTGTTGCTTCGAATTCAGGCTTGGGCTTACTGGATCGCGTGGCAGCCGCGATATAAACCGTGGCCAGAATACTGAAGATGTAGGCTTGCACCATGCCGGTCAGCAGCCCAAGCAAACTCAGGGCGATCGGGAAGATAAAAGGCGTGATGGTCAGCAAAATGGCGAGAATCATCGTCCCGCTCATCATGTTGCCGAACAGACGGGCAGCCAGAGCCAAGGTGCGTGAGAGTTCGCTGATGATGTTAAACGGCAACATAATGAACGTCGGTTTCAGGTAGGCTCGGAGATATTCGCCCAGCCCTTCTTTCTCGATGCCGAACAGCGGCACTGCCACAAATACACAGATTGCCAGCGCCGTGGTGGTCGAGAGCGAACTGGTCGGAGGTTCATAGCCGGGTACAATGGTGAAGAGGCTCGCCAACGCCACAAACAGGAACAACGTACCCAGAAATCCGAGATATTTCTGAGGCTGGCTCAAGCCTACTTCTTCAATTTGCTTCACGATGCCGGTGACGATGATTTCCAGCAGATTCTGCCAACGGGAACGTTGCAAACCCATGGAAAGTCTGCGCGTGATGATTTTGGAACCAACCGCCAGCAACAACATCAGCCCCCACGTGAAAGCGATCGTGGCGTTGAGTTTGATAAAACCATGTTGCCACAAGATGATGTCGTCGGGGCTAAGGTGCATGACCGGCATCCTGTGTTAAATGATTTGGCTGTGCCGTTACCCGGGTGAGCCTTGTTGTGATCAGACGCGCGACCATGAATCCAACCAGGCCCGCCAGCAGTCTTTTCCAATTGTCCCCCAGGATAAAATAAAACCCCAGCAGAACAATGCCAGTCCGCACCAGCATGCTGCCAAAGAACCAAAGCGCCGGTTGTTTGGACGACATGCCCCGATTAACCGTCCACCAAAGCCCGCCGAAAAAAATCACTCCGAGTAAAACGCCCGCTATTAATGCAAACGCCAGACTCAATGTTTCATTCATGGTTATTCTCCTCCTGCTTGTTTATTTCCCTATCTTCCTTAACCACCCAATGCCACGCATTCAAACAACCTAACCCAAGGCCGATAGCCAGCAGCATGAGGGTAAAGGAATGCCCGCCCGGATAGTGCTTGTCCAGCCAGAGTCCGAGTGCCGCGCCGAGCAGCGTGGGCACCGCCACCGACCAGCCAACCAGGCCCATCATGCCCAGACCGGACCAGACGGTTTGCGTAACATGGCGTTGCGCCTTGAGCTTGCGCGCAGCCTTCTCACCCACCTGTCGGACGAATTCCGCCTCGTCTGGCGCGGATTTGTTTTCCGGTTGTTCATTCATGGTGAAACGCTGCGAAGCGACGAACAAATCCGCTCTCCAATTTCGCCAGTACCGAACGCACGCTCTTTTCCTGCTCGTCCAGATTCAGGAATTCCTGCGCTACCGCCTCACGAAGCTTTCCCAGGTCGGTTCCGCCAATCGCATTGCGTACGGAGACCAGTACGTCGGCGCCGGTTTTGACCAGTACGCCTTCATCGACTGCCAGATAAACTTCACCATCCGCTTCAGTCTCGAAAACCAGTATTCCCGGCGCGAGCGCCGCCACACAGTCCAGCCGGTGCGGCAAGAGTCCGAAGGAGCCAGCACGAGACTCCGCGACGATGCGCGACACACCGGTATTCTCGGTGTAGATTTTGAAGGGCAGGAGAATCTTAAGATTCATGCGTGCTGACTGCCTGTTTCACTTCCGCTTGTGGTTTCGGTTCTGGCTCAGCTTTGCCTTTTGCCCACGCTTCGTCTATGGCCCCGATCATGTAAAACGCACTTTCCGGGACATCCTTGAACTCGTCGCGCAAGATGCGCTCGCAGCCATCCAGTGCATCCTTGAGGCTGACGAGCTTGCCTTTAAGGCCGGTAAACTGTTCAGTCGTGAAAAACGGCTGGGTGAGAAATCGCTCCAGCCGGCGGGCGCGCGCTACCACCTTGCGGTCCTCCGGCGACAGCTGTTCCATGCCGAGCATCGCAATGATGTCTTTCAGATCCGCATATTGTGCGAGGGTGCGCCGGATTTCCTGTGCGATGGCATAATGCCGCGCGCCGATGATGCCCGGTGTGGCCATTTTTGAGTTGGACTGCAACGGATCAATGGCCGGATAAAGCCCTTCGCTCGCGCGTTTGCGTGACAGCACGATGGAAGCGGAAAGATGCGAGAAGGTATGCACCGCCGCCGGATCGGTGAAATCATCCGCAGGGACATATACTGCCTGGATCGAAGTAATCGCGCCGGTATCAGTATTGGCGATACGCTCTTCCAGTTGTGAAAGCTCCGTACCCATGGTCGGCTGATAACCCAGGCGCGACGGCATCTGGCCCATTAAGCCGGAAACTTCCATGCCGGCCTGGATGAAACGAAAAATATTATCGATAAGCAACAGCACATCGCGATGTTCGTCATCGCGAAAATACTCGGCCATCGTCAGCGCTGCATGGCCGACACGAAAGCGGGCACCAGGGGGTTCGTTCATCTGCCCGAACACCATCACCATGTTCTGTAGCACACCAGCCGCTTTCATGTCGCGGTAGAGCTCTTCCCCTTCGCGGCAGCGTTCGCCGATGCCGCAAAAAATACTCACGCCTTGTTGTTGCCCGACCATGTTGTGAATTATCTCAGTGAGCAATACCGTCTTACCCACGCCCGCCCCACCAAACAAGCCTGCTTTGCCGCCGCGCTCCAGAGGCATGAGCACATCGATGACCTTGATGCCTGTCTCGAACAGCTCAGATTTTGTGGAGCGTCTTGCCAGGGACGGAGGCGCCCGATGAACTGAGCGCCACTGGATATCCGACGGCGCTGGCTGGCGGTCAATAGCGTTTCCAAAAACATCAAACATGCGAGAGAGAATTGCTTTGCCAACCGGCGCTTGGAGTGGTCCGCCAGTGTCTTCCACCTTCATGCCACGCGCCAGACCTTGTGTGGGTGTCAGCGCAATCCCGCGCACGTGATGTGCATCGAGCTGGGACAACACTTCAATAGCAATTTTCCCCTCCATCGCATGCAGCAAGGAATAAATGGGTGGCAAATGCTCATCAAAGCATATATCCACGACACTGCCTCGCACCGAGATAACTGTGCCGAGGTTCGGAGGACTGGATTGACTACTCATATTTTCCGATTCCTTCGTTGATACGCTATTAGAACAATCTAGCACGTGCAACTCATTGCGCTCGTGCTTTCTGTTCTGTTCTGCATCTCCTTCGTCTTTCCAATTGTGAATCTCACGGCGGTTACGACATGATTCGGCGAAAACCATCTTGCCAAATTCCGTCATTTCATCTTGGAACCATAGTCATAAAAGCGATGGATTCAGAGACGCACAATTAGCGATGTTCCAAGCTTCGGGTTGTCCCTGAAATGCACGTTGTCATAGGTAATGGACAGAATGACGCCGTGGTTGAGCAAGGTCAGCATCACGATCATCACGGCCGTCAACGGATAGAAGCTGAAGATCAGAATAGCCAGGGTCATGAACAGCAGCACGCGCAGCGTCTCAGCGATGCGGTAGATGGCGTAGCTGTTCATGCGCTGGAATATCTGGCATATGACGTCGGCCAGGCGCCGCGGATGGCGTTGCCTGCCTGATATTCTTCCCAGAATCCGACCATCGAATTGGCCAGCAGCAGCGTAAGAATGATGAAAAAATCAGCTCACTGTTGAGCTACCCCTGACAGAATCACAGCCGCTTCGATCTGGCTGAGGCCATCCGTCGACGCCAGTTTTTTCCTCAGTTCCGGTAAAGGCAGGGATTTCAGATCGTCTTCGTATCAGACCTCGAAACGATATTGGATTCCGTCATGTTTTTTATCCCGTCCAGGCACTGTTTTCCCTATTCTCTCTCATCCGTGGCGCGAACTCCGAGATAGCCTTTGATGGCCGCGATCACCAGCGGCACCGCGCCGAAGATAATGAGCACAAGGTCGCCGGGCATGCGTAGCCATTCGATCAGGTGCGAGCGTTCGCTGCCGACATAGTCAAGGCTGCGCGCGTGCCAGTAGCCGTGCTGCACCACGTCCCAGATTTGCAGCACGCCGCTTGGGAACAGACTCATCACGATCATCATCGCGAGGCCGATATTGGTGCCCCAGAACGCGATCCGGACGTATTTCTCGATGCCGGGCCAGCGTTCGTCGCTGCTGGTCTGGCGCAACACGAACACCATCAACGCGATCGCCAGCATGCCGAA
>JBDSHM010000070.1:0-4340 GCA_039918495.1 Sulfuriferula sp.
CCGGAATCACTTGCGTCGGCACATACACAAACTGCCAGTCCTGATAACTGCCTTTTCCGGCGAAATCCTGATCGGCTTTGTCGAAGTTCCCGGTCTTGATTGGTGCCACATCAGAGCGGCTATACACCCCCATGATGGTGCCGCCCGGGCCCGCCACCAGCCCCCATGCCTTGCCGGCGGTGAACGGATCGATGTAGATTTTGCGCAAATAGCGCGTCAGGCTGACCTGGCGTTTATCCTCCAGCAGGTCGCTCAGCTGTTTCGGATACTGTTTGGCGGCGCCCGGCGTGCGCTCGTAATAGAGCCCGATCGCCTGGCGAAAGGCGTCGCCGGCAAACAGCAGTTCGCGCTCCTTGTCGCGTTGCGCCAGGGTATGCCAGACCATTGCCGTAGCAGCCAGTACCGCCCCCATGATCGCCACCATGAACAACAGCACCAGATACGTGAAGCCGCGCTCGCGCATGGGTTCACCAGCCGGCATACGGCGTGCCGTCGCGGCCATTGCCGGATGCACCGCTATGCAGATCGTAGACGCCGCCTTGCTCGGCATCGGCAGGCGGCACCGTCACCCAGGTGGCGGCGCTATCGGTAATCGGATCGACCGGCAGCTTGCGCAGGTATTTTTTGCTGACCAGATCGTCCAGCGTATCGGGATATTTACCGGTATCGCCGTAATACTTGTCGAGTGCGTCGCGCATTGTGGACAAATCCTGGTGCAAGACGGCTTCCTTGGTCTTGTCCACGCTGTTGAAATAGCGCGGTGCTGCGATGGACAGCAGCAGGGCGATGATCGCCATCACCACCAGCAGTTCGATCAGGGTAAAGCCGGTTGCGATGCGCTTGACCATCACCATTCCCGGTACGGTACGCCATTCAGGCCGACGCCCTTGCTCAGCGTATAGACGTCGTATACATCATCGCCTTCCTGCGGATCATCGGGCGGGCTTTTGTAGGCGCGCTTGCCCCAAGTGTCGGCGGGCGGGCTGGTGGTGTCCCGGCTGAACGGATCGCGCGGGATGCGGCGCAGGAAATAGATTTTGCTGCGCTTCGGGCTTTTGAAGTCTTCTACCCCCTCCGCCAGCGCTTCCAGCGATTTCGGATAACCCGAGTCGCCCAGGCTTTTCTGGATGCGGCCTTCATCCCACGTTTTTTTGTAGGCATCGATAGCGGTACGGATTTCGCGCAGGTCGTGACGCAATTCCTGCTCTTTGCCACGCTGTACAGTCAGTTCGGTCATCGGCAGCGCGATGGTCGCCAGCAGCGCGACGATCGCCACCGTCACCAGCAATTCGATCAGCGTGAAGCCGCGCACCTGCATCTCATCTGGTCTCCGAAGGCGGTGGAAGGACCGCATCCTTATCTGGTGTTGGTGTTGGTGTTGGTGTTGGTGTTGGTGTTGGTGTTGGTGTAGGCGTAGGCGTAGGAGTAGGAGTAGGAGTAGGGGCCGGAGCCGCTGGTGTGGGAAGTACGCCGCCAGGCAAACCTGTCGGTGTGGCGGGCGGCGTCTCGGCAGCGGCCGGGCGCAAGCTTAACGGCGCCCCGCCAATATCGGATTCGGTACCGGCCGCAAACTCGCTCTGGCTCGCATCCAGCCGCGTCAGGTTGCGGATGATGTGCGGCGTGATCAGCAGAATAATTTCGGTTTTGTTGGCCTCGTTATGATGGGTGGAGAACAGGTGGCCCAGCATGGGCAGGTCGCCCAGCCCGGGAATCTTGCTGGCACTGCGCCGATCCTCGTCGCTGATCAGCCCGGCCAGAATCTGCGTCTCGCCGTCCTTCAGGCGCAGCACGGTATCCGCGTTGCGGGTGCCGATCTGATAGGTGAGCGTGCCGCTGCCGCTGCGGATTTCGCGCACGATGTTGGAGACTTCCAGGCCGACCTTGATGCCCACTTCATTATCCAAGTACACGGTCGGCTCCACGTCCAGTTTCAGGCCCACGTCCAGATAACTCACCGATTCCGACACGCCCACGTTGGCGGTGCTGGTGGTGGTAATCACGGGCACCTTGTCGCCGATATGGATTTTGGCTTTCTGCTTGTTCATCACGCGGATGCGCGGGTTGGCGAGGATCTGCACGTCGCCGTCTTCTTTTTTCAGGTTCAACTGCGGATTGGGCGAGACGGAGATATTGCCGCCGCGCAGGTTTTTCAGGGTATCGACGGTGAGGATGTTCTGCGCCTGCGTCGGTGCGCTGACCACGGCGGTGCCGCCCTGGAAGGTTTGTGTGGTCTGATTGGCGATGTTCAGTGCGGTAAAGGTGTTGGGATACTGAATGCCCAGATCCATCAAACGGTTGCGCTTTACCTCCAGCACTTCCACTTCCAGCATCACTTCCGGCTCGGCACGATCCTGCGTGGCGATGAGTTTTTCGGCGAGACGGATGGCTTCCGGGGTATCGCGCATCACCAGCAGGTTGAGCTTTTCATCGATGAACACGTCGCGGGTCTTGACCAGGGTCTTGATCATGTTGAGGGTCTGTTTCACGTCGGCGTTGCCCAGATAAAACGCCCGCACCATGGTTTCCTGGTAATCGCGCGCCTTGACCGGGGTATTGGGGTAGATCAGCACCGTGTTGTCATTGAGCACGCGCATCTGCAACTGGTTGGTCACCATCAGCAGGTTCAGCACATCCTCGATGGTGGTGTTTTTCACGAAGATAGTGGATTTGAGATCGGGGCGTACATCGTGGTCGAAGATGAAGTTGATCTGCGTGGCGCGCGAGATGACTTCAAAGATGGATTGCAGGCTGGCGTTGCGAAACTCCAGCGAAATTGGTTTGCGAAATGCCGCGCCCAGTGCCGGTGCGGCTGATTTTTGGGCGGCGGCACGCTGTTCCAGTTCGCGCGCAATTTTGCGTGCGGCTTCCTGATGCGGGTCTTCCGCCAGCACGGTATGCACGATGGCCAACGCTTCATCGGTTTTGCCCGCCTTCAGCAATTTGGCGGCGTCCACCACCATGGCATCGTGGCGACGGTCATGATGGATACCCTTGATCGCGTCGCGGGCGTGCTGGTTGCCGGGGTCGTACTGGAACACATGCTGGTAGGTGGCGTCCGCATCGGTATAGCGTTTGGCCGCACGTTCAACATCGCCGCGGTTCAGCAGTTGCCGGATATACAGTTCCTTCTGGCGCAGATAATAGGTTTTGTATTCGATATTGTCGGCATTCTGCTGTTGCGCTTTCTCCAGTGCGACCAGACCGGCTTCGATATTGCCGCGATGGATGCGATCACGACCTTCGTCGTAGGCACGCCGTCCGGCCGTACAGGCGCCAAGCAGCAGCACCAGGCCCAAACCGATTGTTCCGATTGTTTTCATCAATTCCCGTTTCCTGTGGCGAGCGTCTGCTGCATGTTGAGCGGTAAATAGGTGAACACCACGCGCTGCGCGTCAACGCTGTCCACGCGATACGTGCCGTCGAGGGTATCGCCCGGTTTCACCGCGTAATTCTGGTCCTGGCGGGTGAGGAAGACGGTCAGCTTGCCGTTGTCCAGCAGCTGCCCCATATACGCGAACGGCAGCGGTGGTGGTGCGGGTGGCGGTGGCGGCGCGGCGGGCAGAGAGGGTGGCGGCGGTGGCGCCACGTACCAGGATTGGGTCTGGAATACGTCCTTGATCTCGGCCAGCCTTACCGCGTCGTTGCGGTGCAGTTTGTCGAGCGCGAGGTGCACGTCGGCGCGCGTCGCCACGTGCCGTGCGGTGGTTTCCTTGACTGGCAGTGGCAGTAGCACGCCGGGTGCCGCCTCATCCTGCGTCTGCTGATGTGTCCATGCCACTGCAATGAGGGTGATCACCAGCGCGGCGCCCAGCAGCATGCGGCGCGTGCGCAGCGTCAGCGCCATCACGGCAGCCCCGCGCGATCCGCGCTGAGAAACAGCGTCAGCTTGATGTGCGCCTCGAGTTGTGCGGCGCCGATGTTCTCGCGTTTGAAACTGATCTCTTCCAGCGCCGCCACTGGCACATCGTTCAGCACCTGTGCCACAAAGCGGCGGATCTGCACATAACTGCCTTTGACCGGCAGACTGATCTGATAGCGCGCCAGTTTGCCGGTGCGGTCCGCCATCATGCGGTATTCGCCCTGAGTCAGTACCAGGTCTTGCGCGGCCGCAGCGGTATACAGTTTATCCAGCCACTGCGTGGGTGCCGAGCCATTAAAAAAGCCGTAAAACCGGGTCAGGTCGTCCTGGCCGCCGCTCGCCGGGATACCTTCGCGTGCGGCCCGGGCAATGCGGGTTTTGAGGGACTGGTTGGCCTGTTTCAGTTCAGCCAGTTGCGCGGTTTGCGGTTGCACCAGGGACAGCGTCATGGCGGCCGCCAGCAGTATCAGCAACATGCCGG
>JBDSHM010000071.1:0-4036 GCA_039918495.1 Sulfuriferula sp.
ACAGCTCTTTATCCAGTACGCCCTGTTCGATCAGGAATTGTGCCCATTCGAAATCCGAATCACCGGCCAGCAGGGTATTATCGAGATCGAATAGTACGAGTTTCATAAGGTGCTCCGGGATTTTAACCCGCCCGAGTATAGCGTAAAATTGTTTGTTTACTGCACCCCGCCTTTCCCCTGATGAATTTCACCAATGCACTGATTCCACCATCCTGGATGATCGCTTCGCTCCTGTTGTTCGGAGCCGTGCTTGCAAAAGCAGTCCTTGCAGCGCCCTGGGGCGTGCTCAAAAAACCAGGCATATTCAACCTGATGCTGGGAGCAAGCGTCACCGTGCTGGCATTCTGGCAGATCAAGGCAAGCATACAGCCCGGCCTGAATCTGCATCTGCTGGGCGCCACTGCGTTGACTTTGCTATTTGGCCCATGGTTCGCCATCCTTTCGCTGACGCTGACCCTATTGCTATCCACCGCCTGGGATGGCGCCTGGCATGCCTTTGCGCTAAACGGTTTGCTCATGGTGGTACTGCCGGTCATGGTGAGCTGGTGGATTTACCGGCTGGTTGACAGCAAACTGCCCAATCATTTTTTTATCTATATTTTTTTCAATACCTTTTTCGGTGCGGGAATCACCATCGCCGTACTGAGTTTTGCCGCGAACGGAACACTTGCGCTGGCGGGCGATTATTCGTTCGATTATCTGCTCGGAAATTACCTGCCGTACTATCTGTTGATGGCATGGTCGGAGGCGATGACCACCGGCATGATCATGACCGTCCTGGTGGCATACAAACCCCATTGGGTCGCCACCTTCGACGACAAACACTACATAGACAACAAGTGAATCAACCTGACATCGCCCTACCCCGCTTCTGGCAGCCTGCCGCGTTAAATTATCCGGAGGCATTGCCGGTTTCTGGGCACCACGAGGAAATCGCCGAGGCAATCCGTACCCATCAGGCGGTGATCGTGTGTGGCGCCACCGGCTCCGGCAAAACCACGCAATTGCCTAAAATCTGTTTGCAGGCCGGGCGCGGTGTAGTCGGGCGCATCGCATGTACGCAACCGCGCCGCATTGCCGCCCGCACGGTAGCGGCACGACTGGCGCAGGAACTGGGCACCAACCTGGGCGAAGGGGTCGGTTACAAGGTACGTTTCACGGATCAGGTTCGTAATGACACCGTGATCAAGGTGCTCACCGACGGGATGTTGCTTGCAGAAACCGGCGGCGATCGCGACTTGCGTGCCTACGACACCATCATCATCGACGAGGCGCACGAGCGCAGCCTGAACATTGATTTCCTGCTCGGCTATCTGCGTCAGTTGATGACGCGCCGTCCGGAACTGAAAGTCATCATTACCTCGGCGACCATCGATGCCGAACGCTTTTCCCGACACTTCGGCGGTGCGCCGGTCATCGAGGTATCCGGACGCACTTTCCCGGTAGAAATCCGCTACCGGCCGATCGAAGCGCCAGAGCGCGCAGCAGAAGGCGCCAAATCTCGCGAAACCGACGAAGAGCGCCAGACCCAGGCCATTCTCGATGCCACCGATGAACTGGCGCGACTGGGCGAAGGCGACATTCTCATCTTTCTGCCCGGCGAGCGCGAGATCCGCGATCTTGCCGAAGCGCTACGCAAGCATCATCCGCCCCATACCGAAATTCTGCCGCTGTTCGCGCGCCTGTCGGTGCAGGAGCAGCAGCGCATTTTTCATCCCAGCAATGCACGTCGCATTGTGCTCGCCACCAACGTGGCGGAAACCTCGCTCACCGTGCCCGGCATCCGCTATGTGATCGACCCCGGCCAGGTGCGTCTGCTGCGTTATTCGCCGCGCACCAAGGTGGATCAATTGCAGATCGAACCGGTATCACAGGCTTCCGCCAACCAGCGCGCCGGGCGCTGCGGGCGTGTCGCGGCAGGCGTATGCATCCGGCTCTATTCGGAGCTCGAATACAGCGCACGCCCGGCGTATACCGACCCGGAAATCCTGCGCACATCCCTGGCCGGTGTAATCCTGCGCATGTCCGCATTGCGCCTTGGCGCAGCGGCGGATTTCCCTTTTCTGGATGCCCCTGCCCCGCGTCTGATTGCCGACGGCTATCAACTGCTGGAGGAACTCAACGCGGTTACCGATCAGCGCCGCCTCACGCCGATTGGCAAGCAGCTCGCCAAACTGCCGCTTGATCCGAAAATCGGCCGTGTATTGCTGGCCGCGCAACAGACGGGCTGCCTCGCCGAAGCACTGGTGATCTGCGCCGCGTTGTCGGTGCAGGACCCGCGCGAACGCCCACCGGCACAATCCGGTGCGGCCGATGACCGCCACAGAGCATTCGCCGATGAACAGTCCGATTTCGCCGGCATCCTCAAGCTGTGGGCGTTTTACGACGAAGCGCTGAAACACAAGAAATCCAACCGCAAGCTCATGGACCAGTGCCGCGAACACTTTCTCAATCCGCAGCGCTTGCGCGAATGGCGCGAAGTGCACGGTCAGCTTGCCAGCATGGCCAGGGAGATGGGGCTGCGCATCAACGAGGAAGCCGCCAAATACGAGGCCATCCATCAGGCGCTGCTGGCCGGCTTCCTCGGCAACATCGGCGTGAAAATGGACGAGGGCGGCTACCAGGGTGCACGCGGCATCAAGTTCCACATCCACCCCGGCTCCGCGCTGGCGAGAAAATCGCCCAAATGGGTGATGGCGGCAGAGCTCACCGAAACCACGCGGCTGTATGCCCGCAGCGTCGCCAAGATCGAACCGGAATGGCTGGAAAGCGTGGCCGCGCATCTGCTGAAACGCAATTATTTCGACCCACACTGGCAGAAAAAAACCGCTCAGGTGTCGGCTTTCGAGCAGATACAACTGTTCGGTCTGACCATCGTACCCCGGCGCAGCGTGCATTACGGCACCATCGACCCGGTGGAGAGCCGCCGCATCTTCATTCGCAGCGCGCTGGTCGCCGGAGAATACGACACGCGCGCACCGTTCTTCGCGCACAACGGCCAGCTCATTGAAGAAATCGTCGAGCTGGAACACAAGGCGCGGCGCCAGGATGTGCTGGTGGATGAGGAGCGCCTATTCGCATTTTTCGATGCGCGCATCCCCGCCGGGATCGTCAACGGCAGCGGTTTCGACCGCTGGCGGCGCGATGCAGAGCGGGAAAATCCGCGCCTGCTGTATCTTTCCCGCGACGACATCATGCGTCATGGCGCCGAAACGGTAACTGAAGACTGGTTCCCGCCAGCGCTGCATCTCAATGAAACCGCGCTGCCACTGAGCTACCGATTCGACCCGGGCCATGCGCTGGACGGCGTGACGGTCACCGTGCCGCTGGCGCTGCTCAACACCTTGCCCGGGTGGCGCTTCGACTGGGTGGTGCCCGGCATGTTGCGTGAAAAACTGACCTGGTATGTGAAATCCCTGCCCAAGCAGTTACGCCGGGTTTTCGTGCCGGTACCGGATACGGTGACGGCACTGATGGGGATACTCACCCCGACGCGCCCGTTGACGGAAGTGCTGGCCGAAATATTGAGCCAGCGCAGCAGTCTGAAAATCAGCCCCGCAGACTGGACAGACGCCCCGCCTGCGCACCTCACCACCAATTTCCGCGTGGTGGATGAGCAAGACCGTGAACTGGCCAGCGGGCGCGACTTGCAGGCGCTGCGTAAACAACTGGGCGCGGCGGCGCAATTGACCTTCCGCGAGCAGGACAACGCCTTCGAAAAA
Organism: Sulfuriferula sp.; assembly: GCA_039918495.1. Classification (GTDB taxonomy): domain Bacteria; phylum Pseudomonadota; class Gammaproteobacteria; order Burkholderiales; family Sulfuriferulaceae; genus Sulfuriferula. The sequence goes on from JBDSHM010000071.1 coordinate 3,723, forward strand.
AACGGCTTCAAACGCTGGGAATTCGGCGATGTGCCCGCGCAACTACGTTTCACCCGTGCCGGGCAAACACTTACCGGCTATCCCGCTATCGCCGACGACAAGGACAGTGTGGCGCTGCGCCTGTTTGATACCGCCCAGGCCGCCGAGCGCGCGCACCGTGCCGGCCTGACCCGCCTGTTCCGCCTCACCCTGACGGAGCAATTCAGGTTCCTCGAAAAAAACCTGCCCGACTTTACCCGACTGGCGCTGGCCTATCGCAGCTTGGGAGATGCCGACAGTCTGCGCGAGGAAATCATTCGCGCCATCGCCGAACG
>JBDSHM010000072.1:0-4301 GCA_039918495.1 Sulfuriferula sp.
ACACACTTCCAGATTATTTGCCAGATCGGCACGGTAAAGTACCGTTTCGCAAGTCGGGCACTTGCTCCACAAACCCTCGGGCATGACTTTTTTGGCCGCGCCATCGGTTTCTCTGCGATTGATTTTCGGGCGCAGTATTTTCTGGAACCAGCTCATGGAATTTCCTTATTTTGCATCTATCGCAGCACGGATGCTGCTGACGAAATTAGTGAGATTTTCAACAACTTTATCGCGGGGTGAATTTTCTATTTCCTGCACAATACGACTGCCAATCACCACCGCGTCAGCAAAGCGGGCGATCGCCTGCGCTGTTTCACCATCTCGAATACCGAATCCGACACCCACGGGCAAACCACAATGCTCGCGAATTGCTGGGATATGTGAGGCCACCTCGGTCAAATCCAGGCTGGCCGAACCGGTCACTCCCTTGAGCGAGACATAATATACAAAACCGCTGGCTTTTTTCGCCACCACATCGATACGCGCATCCGGCGTGGTCGGCGAGAGCAGGAAAATCATGTCCACCCCTTGAGCAGCGAACACATCGGCAACGCCAGCGCTCTCTTCAGGGGGAATATCCACCGTCAATACACCATCCACGCCGGCAGAGGCCGCATTTTTTGCAAAAACCGCATACCCCATGCGTTCCACAGGGTTGGCATAGCCCATCAGCACTATGGGCGTTGTCGCATTGGTTTTGCGGAATTCCGCGACCATGCCCAGCACATCCCCAAGTCCGACATGATGCTTCAATGCCCGTTCCGACGCACGCTGGATAATCGGCCCGTCCGCCATCGGATCGGAAAACGGCACACCCAACTCGATTATATCGGCCCCTGCTGCCGCCAATGCATGCATGATCGGCACAGTAAGCTGCGGGTCTGGATCGCCAGCAGTGATGAAAGGAATCAGTGCGGTTTTGTTTTGCGCTTTGAGTGCGGTAAAAGTTTGGCCAATGCGGCTCATGGCATGCTCTATCTTCAAATAATCTGTATCAGGAAGCTTTACCAGATTAGATGGCATATTCATGCCATCTACCTATCTGTATGGTTTAAAGCTCTATTCCGGAAATCTTCGCCACCGTATTGATGTCTTTATCGCCACGTCCGGACAGATTGACCAGCAGCACCTGATCCTTGCTCATGCCCGGCGCGATCTTGGCCGCGTGAGCGAGAGCATGGCTGGATTCCAGTGCCGGGATGATGCCTTCGAACCGGCATAAATCGTGGAAAGCGCGCAGGGCTTCGTCGTCGTTGATGGCCACGTATTCGGCGCGGCCGCTGTCTTTGAGCCAGGCGTGTTCGGGGCCGACGCCGGGGTAATCGAGGCCGGCTGAAATCGAATGTGTTTCGATAATCTGGCCATTGTCATCCTGCATCAGATAACTGCGAAAACCATGCAGCACGCCTGGGGTGCCTGCAGATAGCGGCGCTGCATGGCGACCGGTGGCAATACCTTCTCCTCCAGCTTCAACACCGATCAAACGCACGTCTGCATGGTCTAGGTAAGGGTAAAAAATACCGATGGCATTGGAGCCACCGCCCACGCAAGCAATCACTGCATCAGGCTGGCGACCAATCATGTCGGGCATTTGGGTGAGGCATTCATCGCCGATAACGGACTGAAAATCCCGCACCAGCATGGGGTAAGGATGGGGGCCCGCAGCAGTCCCCAGAATGTAAAAGGTCGATTCAACGTTGGTGACCCAGTCGCGCATGGCTTCATTGAGCGCATCCTTCAGGGTCTTTGAACCGGAAGAGACCGGTACGACGGTCGCACCCAATAATTTCATCCGATACACATTAGGCGACTGCCGAATCACATCATCCGAACCCATGTAGACGACACACTCCATGCCATAGCGCGCCGCTACCGTAGCCGAGGCCACGCCATGCTGACCCGCACCGGTTTCAGCAATGACACGTTTTTTGCCCATGCGTCGCGCCAGCAACGCCTGGCCGATGGTGTTGTTTATTTTGTGGGCGCCGGTATGGTTGAGGTCTTCGCGTTTGAGATAAATCTGCGCACCGCCCAGATGTGCCGACCAGCGCTTGGCATGATAAACCGGGCTGGGACGGCCCACATAGTGCTTCAATTCATGGCGAAACTCAGCCATAAAGTCAGCATCTTTGCGCGCAAGTTCATATTCGCGGCGCAGCTCGTCAAGCGCTGCGATCAGCGTCTCGGCGACAAAAATACCGCCGTAAGGACCAAAATGGCCGTGTTCGTCCGGGAGTTCACCGATCCGCATTACTCACCTCTTGAATGAATTGCGCGACCTTGGTCGCGTCTTTGATGCCTTTACTGATCTCTACGCCACTGGACACATCCACTGCCCATGGATGAACAGTTTCCACGGCATGCCGCACATTCTCCGGCCCCAAGCCGCCTGAAAGTATTAACGGCAAGGGCAGATTTTCCGGAATCAGCGTCCAATCGAAAGACTGCCCTGTGCCACCTGCCTGCCCTGATACGAAAGCATCCAGCAACAGACCCTGCGCATCCGGGTATAAAGCCGCGTATTGTATCAAATCCAGACCCTTTCTGACTCTTGCTGCCTTGATATAAGGCACGCCGAACTGGCGACAATATTCAGGTGGTTCATCGCCGTGAAACTGCAGCAAGTTGGGGCGCAGGCCGGCGAGCACGGTATCAACCTGCCCCGCGTCGGCATCCACAAACAACGCAACGCAGCTAACAAATGCTGGCAAGGCCTGGCTGATGGCGTGGGCCTGTTCAATAGAGACATTACGTGGGCTGGGCGGATAGAACACCAGCCCGATAGCATCTGCACCACTGCGCGCAGCGAACACAGCGTCGATCACACGGGTCAGTCCACAAATTTTTATTCGGGTTCGCATGAAATGTTTTGTTCAGAAATCAAGACGTTGCGTTATAGGCAACCCCCATTCTTCTGCATATTGCACAGCTTTTAAGTATAACCCATCCGGTGCAAACGTCGGTGCTGCAAGCGTACGATCACGTTGCTCCATCAATTCAGCTAACCAGTACGAAGAATGCTTGCCTTTACCGACATAGACCAGCGCACCAACGATGTTGCGAACCATGTGATGCAGGAAAGCATTGGCTTTCAGATCGAATATGATATGGTCGCCATCGCGCCTGATTTCCAGAGTTTGCAACTCACGCACCGGCGATTTCGCCTGACATGCTGATGCTCTGAAAGCGCTGAAATCGTGAGTACCTATCAGTAGCTGCGCTGCTTCGCGCATGGGCTCTACCGCCAGTTGTTTATGAAACCAGCCTATTCTGCCCGCCTGTAATGCCGGTCGCACTGGATGATTGAGCAGGATATAGCGGTAGCTGCGCGTCAAAGCGCTGAAGCGCGCATGAAAATCCTGCGTAACTGCACACGCCCAGAGCACCGCCACACTATCCGGCAAAAAACTATTTACACCACGCACCCAGGCGCTGATTGGCCGATCAAATCGGGTGTCGAAATGGACTACCTGCATGGCTGCGTGAACGCCTGCATCAGTACGACCGGCTGCAATCACTTCAACCGGGTGCCCGGCGATGCTTGCGAGTGCCCGTTGCAGCGCATCCTGCACACCGCACCCAGCGGATTGCGTCTGCCAGCCACAAAAATTTCTGCCGTCATATTCAAGTCCGAGTGCAATTCTTGCCATGTCTGCTTACCAGAGTGTCACTGTGCCAACGACTAGCGCAAATAGCAGACATAGATAATCAGTCCATCCCATGGACTGATCCTGCAGTTCGATGTGCGATGGCACTCCCGTAGCTGTAACCGTATTTAACTTTAACGTTTCAAGACGCTGCTTCATATTAAGTGTCCGGGTATCGGCCAGCGTTGCCTCAGCATAATGCAGTGTAAGCCACAGGCGAACCGCAATGCGTTCCGCATCCACACCCAATAATTGTAGCGGGCTTAATATCCTGAATAGTCCCAGCAGCAAACTGTTACGGGGTGTGCGCACCATCAGTATGGAAAGTGCAGCCAGCAGCAAGATCAAGCGCACCAGGCGCAATACCCCATACTGAATACCTTGCATGCTGGGGCTGAAGCTGCCCAGCAGAGCAGATATATTGTCACCGGGCAGCGTATACGCATATATCACCAGCAAAGTCAGCAACAGCCAGCGAGTGCGGCGCAGGTAGCGCAGAAACTGGGTCAGCGTAACGCCATGCAGCCACGGTATCAAACCCAGTGCAGCCACGATAAGCATCGAGGGTTGGACGAATTCAAGCCATACAACAAAAAACAGCCACAGCACGATGGCTGTGGCTGGATGCAGTTTGCAACGAATTGATACTATGCG
>JBDSHM010000073.1:0-7892 GCA_039918495.1 Sulfuriferula sp.
GGCCGACGTAACCAATCCGGCGACCGGCGAGGTCATTCGCCAAGTACCGTTGGCCAGTCACGACGACGTAACCGATGCAGTGAATGCAGCCAAAGCTGCCTTCCCGGGCTGGCGCGATACAACTCCACTGCGCCGCAGCCGCATCCTGAATAAATTCCGCGATTTGCTGGAAACCCATCGTGCCGAGCTGGCACAACTGGCCAGCGAGGAGCATGGGAAAACGCTCGACGATGCGGCGGGTTCAGTACAGCGCGGTATCGAAGTGGTGGAGTTCGCCGTCGGCGCGCCGCATCTGCTCAAGGGCGAGCACGCCGAGAATGTTGGCCGCGGCGTGGATTGCCATTCCATGCTGCAACCAATCGGCGTGTGCGCCGGCATCACCCCGTTCAACTTCCCGGCCATGGTGCCGATGTGGATGTTCCCGCTCGCTATCGCCTGCGGCAATACCTTCATCCTCAAACCCTCGGAAAAAGTGCCTTCGTGCAGCCTGCGCATGGCGGAACTATTCAAGGAAGCGGGGCTGCCCGACGGCGTGTTCAACGTGGTACCCGGTGACAAGGAAGCGGTGGACACCCTGCTCAGCCATCCCGATGTGCGCACCATATCGTTTGTCGGCTCGACACCGGTAGCGAAATACATCTATGAAACCGCGGCGCATCACGGCAAGCGCGTGCAGGCCCTGGGCGGCGCTAAAAATCATGCCGTGGTGTTGCCCGATGCTGCGCTAGATTTCACTGCGGACGCCATCATGGGCGCCGCCTACGGCTCCGCTGGCGAACGCTGCATGGCGATCTCCACAGTCGTGGCGGTAGGCCATATCGCTGACGCACTGGTGGCCAAGCTCAAGGAAAAGGCCGAGAAACTGGTAGTCGGTCCGGGTGACCGCAAAGGTGTGGACATGGGTCCGGTGATTTCGGCGCAGCACCGCGACAAAATTGTCGGCCTCATCGATAGTGGCGTGGCACAAGGTGCTACGCTGGTGACGGACGGGCGCGGGATTCAGGTAGCCGGATTCGAAAACGGCTTCTTTGTCGGGCCGACCTTGTTCGATAATGTTTCCACCGAAATGGATATTTATCGCGAAGAAATCTTCGGGCCCGTGTTGATCATATTGCGCGTTGACAGTTACGACGAAGCCATTACGCTGGTCAACAGCAATCCTTACGCCAACGGCACGGCGATTTTCACCGGCTCGGGTGCAGCGGCGCGGCGTTTCCAGAACGAGATAGAAGTCGGCATGGTTGGCATCAACGTACCGATTCCGGTGCCCATGGCATTCTTTTCATTTGGCGGCTGGAAATCCTCGCTGTTCGGCGACCTGCATATGCACGGGATGGAGGGGGTGTATTTCTACACGCGCACCAAAGCCATCACCAGCCGCTGGCCGCAACAATCGGATCAGAGCACCTCGACGCTGATCATGCCAACACTCGGCTAATTTCATCCAAATCGCATACAGCGCGGTCGGCTAATCTGCTATCCGCTCATGAGCATGGCTGCCATCAGAGTGCTATGAAAATATGGATCTGAATCATCTGGCAAAATTGATGATCGAGGTAATGCTGCCGATCGCCATTCTGGTTGGCGCGGGGGCGATTTGGCCTGTCTATTTTCAGGAGATGCCCAGCAAAACCTTGCGCATCCAGCTCAATCAGCTGGTTCTCAATCTGTTTTTTCCGGCAATCCTGTTTTCCATTGCCGCGACTACGCCGATTACGCCGAGCCTGCTACTGGTGCCGCTATTGGGCGGCATTGGTTCCCTACTGACTGCTGGCGTACTGTATGTGCTGCTTTATCGCTCGCCGATTGGGCGCGGTTTGCACAATGGCACGCGCGCAGCGTTGGTGGTGGGCGGCATGTTCGGCAACACCTTCTTCATCGGCATGCCGGTGCTGACTTTTTTATATGGCCCGCAGGCGGCCCGCTATCCGGCATTCCACGACATGCTGATGACCGTACCGCTGGTATGGAGCCTGGGCGTGTGGATTTGCACCCGCCTCGGTCCTCCGGAAGTATCCGTCGCTCGCCAGCCCATCTGGCGTGTGATGCTGGGGATGCCGCCCATCTGGGCATTCATCATTGGCGCCACCCTGCAACTCACTGACCTGGCTTACGAACCGCTAGTGCATGCCGCTCGCATGATAGGCGAAGCCACCATTCCGATCATGATGTTCGTGCTCGGCCTATCCATTCCCTGGCGCAGGCTGCGCCCCAACGGTGTGATTCTTACAACGGCCGCAGTGAAACTGCTGCTGATGCCACTCATGGCATGGATCGTCGCGAAATTATTGTTTGCACCTGCCAACGAGCCGCAATTTGCTGCGATCATCGAAACCAGCATGCCCACCATGTTGACTATATTGATCCTGACCGATCGCTTTCACCTGGATACCGAGGCCGGTGCGCTGCTGGTCGGGTGGAGCACGCTGCTGTTCTGGTTCACGCTGCCATTCAGCTTATGGCTCATCCACCGATTCTAAAATCCTTTTTAGAATCCGGTTTTATTTGTACGGCTGCTGGAGGAGTCACCATGTCTATGAATATTGGTTTTATCGGCCCTGGCATCATGGGCTACCCTATGGCCCTTAATCTCATTAAGAACGGTCATGTACTTTATGCTTTTGCACGCCGCGCGGAGGCTTTGCAGAAGCTGACGGCTGCCGGGGCCACTCGCTGCACCTCGCCTGCGGAAGTCGCGGCCCAGTCCGACATCATTTTCACGATCGTATCCGATACGCCTGACGTCGAGGCAGTGCTGTTTGGTGAACACGGCGTGATTCAGGGCGCCCGGCCGGGCTCTGTGGTGGTGGACATGAGCACCATCTCGCCGACGGCGACCAAATCTTTCGCAGCACGCCTTGCATCGAATGGGATCGACATGTTGGATGCGCCGGTTTCCGGCGGCGAGGGCGGCGCGATCAATGCCACCCTGTCCATCATGGTGGGGGGCAAACCGGCGGTTTTCGAACGTGTCAAACCCCTGTTCGAATGCATGGGGAAAAATATCGTCCATGTGGGCGACAACGGCGCCGGCCAAGTTGCCAAAGCCTGCAATCAGATTGTCGTGGCCGTGACCATCGAAGCCGTGGCCGAGGCGCTGACCTTTGCGCGCCGCAATGGTGCCGACCCCGCCAAGGTGCGTGAAGCTTTGATGGGTGGCTTTGCCGGCAGCAAAATTATGGAGGTGCACGGCCAGCGTATTCTGGACAATGATTTCAAGCCCGGATTCAAGGTCGGTTTGCATCAAAAAGATATGCGCATCGTCATGGAAACCGCGCATCAGCTGGGTGTGGCACTGCCTGCCGCCGCACTGGTTACACAGCATCTCAATGCCCTGATGGGCAGCGGCGATGCGGAGCTTGATTCCGCTGCATTGGTCAAGGTGATAGAACGCATGTCCGGCATTGGTGGCGAACAGGATTAATCGTGATGGAAAAAATCGTTTTTCTGGATTCCGACAGCATCATTGCAGACATTCGCCGCCCGGCTTTTCCCCATCTTTGGGAAGATTATCCAGCCACTGTGACGGAGCAGGTTACCGCACGGCTCGCAGATGCCAGCATTGTGATCACCAACAAGGTCGCATTGCCTCGCGGAACGCTGGAACAACTTCCTGACCTGAAGATGGTCGCCATCGCGGCCACCGGCACGGACAACGTCGATATTGCCTATTGCCGCGAGCGCAATATTGTTGTCTCCAATATCCGTCACTATTCGGTGCATACCGTGCCGGAACATGTGTTTATGCTGATGCTGGCGCTACGTCGCAATTTGCTGGCGTTCGGTAATGATCTGCGCGACGGCGCATGGCAGCGCGCCGACCAGTTTTGCCTGTTCACCCATCCAGTGCGCGATCTGCATGGCAGCACATTGGGATTGATTGGCCATGGGGCAATCGGGCAGGCTGTGGAACGACTCGCCCTGGCTTTCGGCATGAGCGTACTGATCGCCGAACACAAGGGCGTCGCAAAGGTACGTCCAGGCTATACGGATTTCGAGCAGACGCTACGCGATAGCGACATTATCTCGCTGCATTTGCCGCTCAATACGCATACGCGCAACTTGATCAGCACCCGGGAATTCGGACTGATGAAGGCCGGCGCGCTGCTCATCAATACCGCCCGCGGCGGCCTGGTAGATGAATCAGCGCTACTTGAAGCGCTGCGTTCCGGCCAAATCGGCGGGGCTGGATTCGATGTGCTAAACACCGAACCGCCGCGTCAGGGGAATCCATTGCTGGATCTGAATTTACCCAATTTCATTCTGACGCCGCATGTGGCTTGGTCCAGTCGTGAGGCCATGCAGACGCTGGCCGACCAGCTTATCGACAACATCGAAGCATTTTTCCACGGTACACCACAGAACCGCGTCGCCTGACCGACGGCTTTGAATTAATTGCAATTAAGCAAGGGCTTTGTTAATATTTCTCATAGAGCGAATTGTGATTTCACAATACGAAATTTAAACAGCAAACTGACTTTGCTGTTGCAGCGATTTTCTGAATTTTTCTGGAGGCGAAAATGAGCACGGAAAAGCAATTGATCGAACCCCAAACCATCCCGGCGTTTTGCCAGGGCATTCAATATTTCGCGGAATCCATGCCGGATTTCGCACAAATGGGCGATGCACCGTGCCTGTCGGACAAAGTGCCTTGCGTCAAAGACGCCAGCGACACCAAAGCCGCGTACCAGACATTACTGGTGGCAGACGGTCTGCGTTACCTCACCTTGCAGGTTACCGGTGCCAAGTCTTCGGGCCATCCCGGCGGTTTTGCCAGTAGCGCAGAAGCCTATGCATCCATGGTGATGCTCGGCCATACCAACATCGTGACCGAAGTCGGCCACCACGCACCCGGCTTCTACAGCGCCATGTTCCTCGACACTTCGCTGGAAGACATGGGCATCACGACTGTGCAGCAGATGCGCGACCGCTTCCGCGAAAGTCATGGCCTGCTCGGCCATCTGTCCGGCGCCATTCCGGGCTTGCTCGCACCCGCCGGTCCATTGGGTCAGGGTCAGCACTTCGCCATGGCCGGCGCCCTGCTTAATCCCGGTAAACTGTTCCCCGTCACCATCGGCGATGGCGGCCTGGGCGAGCCGTACATCATGAGCGCCATGGTGCATTTCAATACCGCCTATCCCAAGGCCACCAACTTTCTGCCCATTCTGGTTTGGAATGGCTACTCCCAGGAACATCACAGCATGGTTTCGACCTGGGACAATGCACGCATGACTGCCTACTGGAAGGCACACGGCTTCAAGCACGTATACCTGGTGGATGCCAAAGAATTCGACGACCAGAATCAAAACGGCGCTTATGTCGACAGCTCGCTGTTCGCGTGGGAAAAACGCGTGGCATTTGCCGGTGCAGTGCTGAAAGCCAGCGATGCCGCCGCACAAAACGCGCTCAATGGCGAACTTTCCGTGCTAATTCTCAAGCAACTGAAAGGTACCGGGGTGCATGCCACCGGCTCCAAGTCGCACAACCTGTATGCGCATCACACCTTGGAGAGCGCCGACGTCGTGTCCGGTCTGCAGCGCCGTGCGCTATCCACCGCTGCATGGGAGCTGGTGCGCGAGAATTTCCGCCACGCCGGCGGCGGCCCGGCTTCCAAAACGGTGGTCACCGAATTCGAACTGGAACTGCCTGACCTCGGTGAACTGCCGCTGATCGAATTCGAGCCCGGCAAGGAAAACAAAGTACCAACCACGGCGTTCGGCGAAGTGGTCGGTGCAGTCGGCAAGCGCGATCCGCGCTTTATTGTTACCAATGCGGACGGCAACGAAGCCTCGGCCATGGCCAATATCAACAAGGCGCTGACGATTCGTCACCCCACGACAGATGAGCTGTATTTCCAGGGTCCGAACGGCCAGGTTTACGAACCGCTCAACGAAGATGCCTGTGCCGGTCTGGCAGCAGCCGTATCGCTGTTCGGCGGCCGCTCCTTGTGGTGTTCTTACGAGTCATTCGTCATCAACGGACTGCCGATCTGGCAAACCGTGATTCAGGCAATGGCCGAACTGCGCCGCAAAACCCCCAGTACCGTGACGCTGTTTACCGCCGGTGCGCTGGAACAAGGTCGTAACGGCTGGACCCACCAGCGTCCGGAGGTCGAAGCCTACTTCGCCGCCATGATGCGCAACGGCAATGTATTCCCGCTGTTCCCGACCGATGCCAACTCGATTCAGGTCGCTTACGATTGGGCGTTGAAGACGCACAACAAAGGCATCGTGATTACCGCCTCGAAAACGCCGCTGCCTGTGCGTACCACACTGGCGCAAAGCCGCAAGGCAATCGAGGAAGGCGCAATCACCCTGCTGGATAAGGATGGCAACGGCAAGGTCGTGTTCGCCGTGACCGGCGACATGATTCTGTTGCCGGTGTTCGATGCAGCTGAAGCGCTGACCAAGCAGGGTATTGGCGTACGCATTGTTTCAGTGGTCAACCCGCGCCGCCTGTATCGTCCAACCGATGTAGCCTGGAATACCGTCTCGCAACCGGATGGCAAGTTCATGAGTGACGCGGATTTCGATGCGCTATTCCACGGCGATGCGTTGATCGCCGTCAGCGGCGGCCCATCGGCAATGCTGGAGCCGATACTGCTGAGAACCCGCGCAGCACGTCGCGAAACCTTCTGCTGGCAGCGCGGCGAAACCACGGCAACCGCAGGTCAGCTATTCGACCTCAACGGCATGAACGCCAAGGCACTGGAACAGCGTGCACAGGCTTTGCTCGGCAAATAAAGCGGTCATGAGGGAAGCGGGAAAGAGGCTGTTTCCCGTTTCTCTCTCAGCCTGCCAAGCTGACCCCGCCGAGTTTTTATGATTTAACCCGGTCTTAATAAGATGCAACCAAAAATCATTGTTCTGGACGACGACCCCACCGGCTCACAGACCGTGCATGACTGCCTGCTACTCACTCGCTGGGATGTGGCCACACTTAAACAGGGGCTGGCCGATGCGTCGCCGCTGATGTTCGTGTTAACCAATACGCGCGGCATGGGTGCAGCGGAAGCCACGCAGATAACACGCGAGGCGTGTCACAACCTGAAGCTGGCGATGGAAGACTTTGATCAGCCAGCGTTATTCGTCAGCCGCTCGGACTCAACCTTGCGCGGTCATTATCCGGTGGAAACCGACGTCATGGCAGAGCAGCTGGGGCCTTTCGACGCCCACTTCCTGATCCCCGCCTTTTTCGAAGGCGGGCGTTTCACCGTGGACAGCGTGCACTATCTCAAAGTAGACGGCAAAGCCGTGCCGGTGCATGAAACCGAGTTCGCCCGCGATTCCGTATTCGGCTACCACCACAGCTTTCTGCCCGACTATGTCGAAGAAAAAACCCAGGGGAAAATCAAGGCCGATGAAGTCGTGCGCTTCACGCTGAACGATATTCGCGCCGGTACGCTGGATCGGTTGATGGCTTTGCAGAACAATGCCTGCTGCGTGGTCGATGCAGAAAACCAGACCGATCTCAACCGCTTTGCCGACGACCTCGAACAGGCCGCCAGTCAGGGCAAGCGTTTCCTGTTTCGGAGCGCCGCCAGTTTATTGACCGCGCTGGCCAAACTGCCACCGCAACCGATACCTGCGGACGACATGCAACGCTATGTCAAACATGGTCGGCCTGGTGTGATTGTAGTCGGTTCACATGTCAAGAAAACCACCGAGCAGCTGGCCATCCTGCTGCAACAAAAAGGCATTGCCGCCGTGGAAGTCGACGTCAACCGCATGCCGGAACAAAGCCCGGCATTGTTGCAAGAGGTGCTGGCCCAGGTCGCTCAGGCTCATCAAAACGGCTTGACCCCGGTCATCTTCACCAGCCGGGCCGAGCGCCAATTTCCAGACCAGAAATCACGTCTGGCATTCGGCGAGCACGTTTCCGGTTTCCTGATG
>JBDSHM010000074.1:0-4061 GCA_039918495.1 Sulfuriferula sp.
TACTGGAAACAGACATTTTTCCCGATCGTGAAACCCTGACTCAAGCAGTTGACCATCTGCAAAAAATGCATCGCGTGTGGCGCTTTAATGCCACGCCAACAGGCAATACCGAGCGGGACTGGGATCAGGCGCTAGTGCGGCTGCTCGGTGCCGACCGGATCATCGTCGTTTAATAAAAGGAGGATAAAGTATGAAACAAATATTGTTATTAACGATGGCCTGTTTGGCGTCCATCACCACAACCGCTTTCGCAGCGAGCGCCAGCCCGCTTGTCGATACGAACTGGATCAAACAGAATTCCTGCAAGGCAGGCATTGTCGTACTGGATATCCGCAACCAGTTGGACGGCCACTCCAAAATGGACTATTTGCGCGGCCATATTCCGTGCGCCGTCTATAGCGACTATATGAAAGATGGCTGGCGCGCCAAAGTAAATAATATTCCCGGCATGTTGCCCCCGCTCCCGCAGATCGAGAAACTCATTGGCAGCCTGGGTATCGACGACAACAGCCATGTTGTGATTTATTCAGCGGGTACCAATGCCCTTGATATGGGCAGTGCCACCCGTGTTTACTGGACACTCAAGGTGCTGGCGCATGACGATGTTTCCATTCTGGATGGCGGTTACGCCGCTTACACGGCGGATAAGGCCAACAAGATCCAGACCGGGATGAATCAACCGCAGCCGAAAACCTTCGTGGCAAAATTCCGCAAGGACATGTACCCCACTGAAGCTGACGTAGAAAAAGCCAGAAAAGCGGGCGATATACTTGTCGACAACCGTCCCAACGACCAGTACATGGGTGTCAATCGGACAGCGACTGTCAAACGTAATGGCACGATTCCGGGTGCCAAAAATTTGCCTGAGAGCTGGCTCACCGATAATGATGGCGGTAAATTCCGCAGCGTCGCAGAACTGGAGAAACTGTATAAGAATGCGGGCGTTCCCCTCAAGGGCGAAGAGATCAATTTCTGCAATACCGGCCACTGGGCTTCATTGGGATGGTTCGTTTCAAGTGAGGTGCTCGGTAATAAACAAGCCAAGGTTTACGATGGGTCAATGACCGAATGGAGCGCCGATCCCAAGTTGCCGGTAGAACAGAAAATCAAGGTGGATTAACGGCCTGTGTACCTGGGCCGCCTACTGGTCAGCTTGATATTGTTCGCCGCCGCGCTGACCGGCTGGGCGGCGGGCGAGCCCCAACGGCACTTACAAGTCGAGGTTGCCATTTTGTATGGCGATACCAGCATGCTGCTCGACCCAGCCACTCCACCATTGAGGCGTCAGGGTCTGCGCCAGCATATCCGCAGCAGCCTTGGTACTCTTGGAATGCTGACACGCTATGCTATTCAGGATGGCGCATCACCACCGGCACAATTAAAAAAACAGGTTGCTGACTTACGCATGCTGTTTGACTCAAACAGGCTCCCCGCCTTCGCACGCCAATTGCAGCAGCTTAAGTCGAGCCAACCGTTGGATGTATCCGGATTTCTACCGCTCACGGCAACGCCTTTGCGCTTGCAAACCGGTCAGTCGATTTATCGGAATCTGTGCATTGGCTGCCACATGAATCCAGACAAAACTCAAGCCAATCCGGCACCGGATCTTTTTTTAATGGCCAGAACTTTACCCCGGGATGAGTTTATAGCCCGGATGCTTGGCGGCATCCATGGTGTGCAGCTGACTTCGCTGCAAAACCCGTTTACAGATGAACAAATCATCAGCATGATCACTTATTTCAAGCAAACCCCACCAGCGAAATAAAGCATTGCATAGTCACCGGCCGTGGGAATGTACTCGACCTGATGATTTGCATATGATGAAAAATCCATACGATTACGCGGCAGCCAGCGTAAATGCATCTGCATAAATATCCTGCATGGCAGCGCCGGTCAAAAACGCCTTTTTCCTGGCGACTTTTACCATTTCCGGATTGCCACAAATGAATACCCGCCATCCGGATAATTTTCCTGTTTCTTCCATTGCCAAATCCAGCGCGCGACCTTGTGCATAGCTGGCATCCGTCATGTCGGCTCCAGAAACACAAGGCGTATAGTCGAAATTGTCATGATGAGCTGCCAGGGCTCGCAGCTCATCTACCAGATACAGTCCACGTACATCGCGACTGCCATGATAAAGTTTGATCGGCCCCGTGTGACCTTGTGCCAGCGCATCGCGGGCGATGCCATACAAGGGCGCAAGTCCCGAACCGGTTCCAATCAGCAAGATGGCTTGTTCCGGTTTGCCTGGCACGTAAAAGCAGTTACCTACTGCCGAGCTGACTTCGACAACGTCACCGGGTTTAAGGCTGTGGTGTGCCCAGTTGCTCACGCGTCCTTCGGGTATTTTTCGTATATGCAAGACGAGGTGTTTATCTTGCGTGGGAACACTGGCTAGCGAGTAGCTTCTCCCTAGCGTGGCATCTTTGAACAGATTGATAAATTGCCCGGCCCGATATTCGACAGGATTCTCACAATGCAATCCCACACTAATGATTTCGTGGTTGAGCGGCTCTATACTGTGCACGATCGCCTGCATGCGTGCCGTACCGACAGCGGGCAGGCTGACTTCCATGTCTTCCTTGGGATGGCAACTGCATGCCAGAAAATAATTCTGTATTTTTAGCGTTTCTTTCAAGCCGTTTTGCGAGTCCTTCGGAAGATTGCCGGATACCGACTGCATCATGCAAGTCTGGCATATTCCGTTCCGGCAGGATGATGGAATGGATACACCATGCCCGGTCAGCGCATCGAGCACCGACTGATCTTCAGCACAGTGATAAGTATTACCGTTGAAAGACAGATTGGCCATGGCATTTCTCCTGACGATTATTCGATTATTTGCCGAGAATGTCGTTGCGTGTCGTCTCGCATAGTGCAGCCACCTCGGAGATATGCTGTTGCGGAACATTGAGTTCCTGCAACGTCGCCTCTAGGTTTTCAACTACAGCGTCGAAATGGCCATCGTTCAGCCCTTTTTTTACCAGATGTGCATGGCCGCGACGCATATCCAGCCCGCTATATTGATTTGGCCCACCGAAAGCCATGGTCAGGAATGCCTTTTGTTTAGCGGCTTGCCGATCCATGTCAACATCGTCAAAAAAATCGCTGATGCGCTCATCGCTTAGTACCTTACGGTAAAAAATATCGACTGCTGCATCCACTGCACTTTCACCACCCAGCTTATTAAATAACGCATCATTCATTTGGATATCTTTCATTTCAGTTAGCTAATAACATATATATTTAATACATGTTATAAGGAAAAAATAAAGGGCTATTCACCCTTAATGTATATACGACAGACAATGTATATGAGTTCATAATAATATACTGACGGTGTTCATGTCAAAAGAACCATGCGGAAACGGTATAATTAATTTTCCATGATGCCAAGTGCACACCCATGCAGCTCACTCAATACACAGATTATTCTTTACGTGTGCTCATATACCTCAGCTTGATAGAAGCGGATGAATTGGGAACCATCAGTGACATTGCTGGATTCTATGGCATTTCACGCAATCACCTGGTCAAGGTGGTACACAATCTCGCCAATCATGGGATCATACACACGATACGCGGCAAACATGGTGGCATGCGGCTGGCGCGTCCCGCATCGCGGATTAGCATCGGTGAAGTGGTACGTCTGACCGAATCGAATTTCGACATCGCCGAATGTTTCAACAAGGCCAGCAACAACTGCGTGATCACTCCCGTTTGCGCGCTTAAATCAATCCTGGGGGAAGCGCGCAGTCTTTTTCTGCAAGAACTCGATCGTCATACCATTGCAGATGCAGTAACCAAAAAAACTTCTCTGTCGAAACGCATTCATCTCACTTTTCCCCAAGCCAAGCTACCCACTCATACAGACTGAATACCAGCTCACATATGGGTTGTAGCCACGTGTCGTTCGGGGACGTGGCTACCGAAATATTTCTGGTGTGCTAACGCTTCATACAGCGGTGGTGTGAACAAATTGGCAATGCGGCTACTGATCAGTGCAGTTGCCATAAGCGGAATCACCAGACCACCGCCATTGATCATTTCCATCACAATAA
>JBDSHM010000075.1:0-6218 GCA_039918495.1 Sulfuriferula sp.
TCTGTCTGGCTGATAGGATTCAGCCTGATTCTAGGTTTGAGTATTCCGCTGCTGTATGGCGGAAGCGGTCTGTTTCAGCGTCTTGGCAATTTTCCGTTATATCTGCTGGGCATCGTGCTGACGATGATTTTTGTCGGCTGGAATTTCAATGCCGGACGGTTGCGCCTGATGCTCAGCGGTATCGGCCATCCCATGGCGCACAAACCTGCCCTAGCCACCGTCATGGCAACCGAATTCGCTATTTGCGCCACCCCGGCCGGCAGTGGCGGTCCCCTCACCTACATCTTCCTGCTGCGCCGTCATGGCGTACCGGGCACCAGCGCCGCCGCCCTGTATGCGCTGGATATCCTGATGGATATTCTGTTCTTTACTACCGCACTGTTTGTCATCGCGCTTACCCTGATCATCCACCCGCAGCAACTCAATGTCGGCTGGCAGCTAACGCTACTGGCAGGATTGCTGGCAGGCGCCATCGCCTTGGCCTGGCTCGCGGCCAGGCACTATCGTTCCTCCCTGATGTGGACAAGCAAACGTTTGCGAAAATGGCACGTATCTCCCGCCAGGCGCAGACGCGTGCTGCACACGCTATTGCGCTTCCGCCACGGCATGCGTTTAACCCTGTCCATGTCGCGCGGACGCCTGTTCGCCATTTACCTGCTGTGCGTTGGCCACTGGCTGATGCGTTATAGCATTCTGTATGTGCTGATCGCCGGGATGGGCCACCATATTTCCTGGGCCTACAGCTTCCTCATCCAGATGCTGGCGTTGACCGCAGGTCAATTCACCATGCTGCCCGGCGGTAGTGGCGGCGTCGAATTGAGCTTCACCGCATTGCTGGCGCCGGTACTTGACCCGGCAACTCTGGGTGCCGTCCTGCTGATGTGGCGCTTCACCACCTATTACTGGTATCTGATCGCTGGGGCGCCGGTTTTTGCCCTGTTCGTGGGCAAGGTATTGTGGCAGCAACCTGGACAGTGTACAAAACAACCACAAACTGCGGCGACACTATAATATTTTGTTGGAGCAAATACATTTTGCCGTTGCAAAACTTTTATCCCAAGCGTCCAAATATGCAGAAAGCGACACTTTTCATTTCCGTACGGAGCTATCGATATGCCTACAATGATGCGACCCCGCTTTCATCTTCTCACCACCGTATTTTTTGCATTGCTCATAATGACCGAAACAGCCCAGTCAGCAAACGTCTCGATCCAGAAATATCCGGATGTGGTTTCCGTCAAAGCGCATGCACGCGGCGCGGATAAATTTGACTTTGATGTCACCGTTTCCTCTCCCTATGACACGCCCCAGCGTTATGCGGATGCCTTCCGTGCCATAGACAAAGACGGCACGGTTTTCGGCGTACGCAAACTTTTTCATGACCACGCCACCGAGCAGCCATTTACCCGTGATCTCTATGGCGTCAGCATCCCGACCCATGTCCATACTGTCGTAATCCAGGCAAAAGACCAGCGCTATGGATATGGCGGCAAGACGGTTGAAATTGCCTTGCCCGGACGCTGAATAAACATCAATTGTGCTAAAAAGAAGTCAGGAGCAGGGTCGTTAGTTTGATTCAAACTGCGCGCATTTTTTGCGTTCTTTGCCAACACGGTGTCAGCCACGGTGATGCACACACTGTTTGTGCCGCCCATCAAGCCCGATGCAGCTTGCGATACGCAGCCAGCAGCCGCTGATGCATATCACACCCCGCCAATTCCATACCGGGAGCTTGCAGTCCGAAAAATCGCTGCTCTGCCCGCAACATGGCTTGAGCTTGCTGCAGCGTATCCTTACCGTAGAGCGTTTGCAGGCTGACGATATAATCCTCCTCGTTTTCCATCAATAACAGCGCTTCGATGCAGCGATAGACACGGCGTCGAGCGGGGTCCAGCTGTTCGAAGTGACGCACCCAATGGCAGCCTGCACGGATCGCCTCATTATCACCGATGGCCAGTGCCAGCAGGGTTTTCAGCTCGCCCACACGCAAATCTTTCCACAACGTACCGGCATCGGCAACGAGACCGATCAACGCAGCAACAGGACGCTGATCGTCGAGCGCAAGTTCCTCAAGCTGATCCAGTAATTCGTTGCATTCCTCGCTGTCCAGTTGCGTCAGATGCAGAATGGCATGGCGCAGCTGGTTGCCTACGCTGTTGTTGTTCCATTCCAGATCATCGGTGGGATAGATTTCGGACATGCCAGGGACAATGATGCGACACGCATAGACACCCAAATCGGGAAAATCCGCGATATAAATATCGCGATCTTCAGCGTGAATCAGCTCGCACGACCATGCATATTCCTGCTCCGTTGTACCGCTGAAGTTCCAGTCGGCAAATTCATAATCCGGTATTGCGCTCAGAAATTGCCAGCTGATGATGCCGCTGGAATCGACGAAGTGAATTTCCAGATTTTGCGGATCGGCAATTTCTTCCAGGTCGAATCCCGGCTCGGGGAAATCGCCCAGCGCATCCAGTGCGCGTCCCTGCAGCAATTCGGTTAGCGCGCGCTCCAGCGCAATTTCGAAACGCGGATGCGCTCCGAAACTGGCAAAGCAACCCTGGTCGTGCGGATTGAGCAGGGTGACGTTCATCACCGGATATTTGCCACCCAGCGAAGCGTCTTTGACCACGATGCCAAACCCGGCGGCGCGCAGATCGCGGATGCCGGCCTCGATTTTTGGGTAGCGCGCGATGACGGTCTCTGGAACATCGGGCAGGCACAAACCTTCAGCAATAATGCGAAATTTGACGTAACGCTCGAAGATTTCAGACAATGCCTGTACACGTGCTTCCGCCGGCGAATTCCCGGCCGACATGCCATTACTGACATACAGGTTGCCGATAATATTGACCGGGAACCACACTGTGGCGCCGTCGCGTTGACGCTGATAGGGTAGCGTACAAATGCCGCGCTCAGCATTGCCGGAATTATGTTCCACCAGCGCATGTGCCTTCACGGTCTCATCCGGGTTATAAAACGCCTGCAGCTCGGCATCCAGCAAACTGTCCGGCCAGCGCTCGTCTTCACCGAATGGAAACCATTTTTCCTGCGGATAATGCACATATTCGCGCTCGGCGAGCGTTGCGCCGAGGTAATAATGGGTCCAGAAATAGTGGCAGCCGAGACGTTCGAAATATTCACCCAGCGCACTCGCCAATGCCGCCTTTTCAGAAGCGCCCTTGCCGTTGGTAAACAGAATCGGACAATCGCGATCCCGAATGTGCACCGACCAGACATTGGCAATGGGGTTGAGCCAGGAACGCTCTTCGATGTGAAAACCCAATGCTTCCAGCTTGGCCTGCATGGACTGGATAGAAGATTCCAGTGAAGCGTCTTTGCCGGGGATGAAACTTTCTGTTTGCATGAAAGGAGTCCGTTAATAATCAAAAATGGCCATTCAGATTAAGCACGCGGGTGTATGCCACCCATCGTTGAGCTTATCCGCGACTTGAGTCAGATTGCGCCCGTCTGGTGTAACAGCTTAGCCAGTGCCTCGGCTATTATTCGATAGCCTGCCGCATTGGGATGGATCGGGTCGGATTTTTTAGTATTGTCGAACAAGACGGTTTTCAGTACGCGGCTCTCGTAAGGTATATCAGCCTTGGCGGCGATATCCGCATAAAATCCGGGCACACTGCCAAACAGTTTGGGTTCCGGCACGCCGATCAATACCACTGCAATACCACGCTGACGCGCCTCGTACACCATGGCACGCAAATTGGTCGCGATGCTGACGGCATCCAGCTTGCGCAACAAATCATTGCCGCCCAGGCATAACAGCAACAATTTAGGATGGACACTATCCAGCACGCCAGGCAGTCGCGTGACCCCTTGTGCCGTGACTTCACCGGGCATGCCTGCAGCCACCACTTTACGGCCGATGAGCTGGCTGAGCTGTGCCGGGTAGCTTTGCGCCTCGTCGACGCCGGTGCCGTAAGTCAGGCTATCGCCAAACGCCAGTACCACATCGTCAGGCCCCAGATGCGGCAATGCCGGCTGGTTGATGCCACAGCCGGTGAGCAGAACTACCAGCAACAGATACAGCCAGCCCCGCCCTGTTGGCAGGCATGCCTTCACAAAATTATTCTCCGGCCACCGTCATGCGCTCAATCAGGATCGAGCCGGTCTGCTTGGAACCACGCGCCTCGACATCCGTACCAATGGCAATGATCTGCATGAACATGTCCTTGAGATTGCCGGCAATGGTGATTTCTTCTACCGGGTATTGAATCACGCCGTTTTCCACCCAGAATCCGGCTGCACCGCGCGAATAATCGCCGGTCACTGTATTGATGCCGTGACCAAGCAGCTCGGTGACAATCAGGCCGGTGTTCATTTTTTTGAGCAAGGCAGCAAAGTCTTCCCCGGTGCTAGACAGGATCAGATTGTGATTACCGCCAGCGTTACCAGTGGACTGCATTCCCAGTTTGCGTGCGCTGTAGCTGCTCAGGAAATAGCCACCCAGCACACCGTCCTTTACCAAATCGCGATCCTGTGTGGCTACACCTTTATTATCAAACGGACTGCTGGCCAGCCCTTTCGAGATATGCGGACGTTCCGCAATCTGCACGATGGGTGAAAATATCTGCTTATCCAGACTATCCAGCAGGAACGACGATTTACGGTACAAGCTGCCGCCGCTGACAGCAGAAACGAAATGTCCGATCAGTCCTGCCGCAACCGGCGCTTCAAATAGTACCGGCACTTGTGCGGTTTTGACCTGACGCGCGTCCAGGCGACGCACGGTACGCTCACCTGTGCGACGTCCAACTGTGACCACGTCATCCATGTCGGCAGCATCACGTGCAGTGGTATACCAATAGTCGCGTTGCATACCCGCTGCCGATTCGGCAATCACTGCACAGCTGATGGCATGGCGTGAAGTCGGATAGCCGGCCAGAAAACCCAGGCTATTGCCATACACAAACAGGGATTCCTGAGTATTGACGCTGGCGCCTTCGGAATTATTGATGCGGCTGTCCACAGCCAGGGCGGCAACTTCACATTCGCGTGCTGCGTCAATCGCCTGCTCGACGCTATATTCCCAGGGATGGTAAAGATCAAGCTCGGGTATGTCGCGCGCCATCAATGCTTCGTCTGGCAAACCCGCGAAGCTGTCCTCTGCGGTGTAACGTGCGATGGTGAGCGCCTTGTCCACGGTATCGTGCAATGCCTGCATGCCAAAATCGGATGTCGACGCATGGCCTTTGCGCTGGCCTATGTATACGGACACGCCGATACCTTTGTCGCGGTTGTATTCTATGGTTTCCACTTCGCCTTTACGCACCGTCACACTCTGGCCGAAACCGGCCGAGGCCTCGGCTTCACAGCCGGTGGCACCCTGCTGGCGGGCGTAGTTAAGCATGTTATCAACAAGGGCTTGCAGGTCGTCGCGGGAATGGCTGAATCGATCGGTCACGGAGACTCCAGGAGGAAATGCCTAAAAGCCGTTATCATAGCAACATTTCCCCACCCGCTGCGCACCATGGACGACGACATCGAACAACCCATCAGTAAAAGTGAAATCAAACGCCAGATGACCGCGCTGCAAAAGCTTGGTGAAGAACTGGTTGCCTTGCCCGCCAGCAAGCTGGATCAGCTGGATTTACCCGAAACGCTGCGCGATGCGGTGAACCAGGCCAAGCGCATCACTGCCCATGGCGGTCTGCGTCGTCAGATGCAGTATATTGGCCGCCTGATGCGTATCACGGACGCGCAACCGATCGCCGATCAACTCAATGCCTGGCGTGGCGACAGTGCGGAAGTCATCGCTGAATTCCACCGTATGGAAAACTGGCGTACGCGCCTGCTCGCCGACGATGCGGCATTGACCGAATTTGTCGATATTTACCCACAGGCCGATGCCCAGCAACTACGCACACTGGTTCGTAATGCGCGTCGTGAAGCATCTGCCACACAGGCGCCGAAAAGCAGCCGGGCATTGTTCAAACTGATTCGTGAGTTGGTTTCGAACAATGCAAGCGATGCGCGGGAGGATATGGACGAATAAAAAAAGGGCAGGATGCTTGGCATCCTGCCCTTTTTTCAAAAACGTGGCTTGGTTCAGTCGCGCATCATGATCCAGTATTGGACTTTCATGGTAATTGCGCTGCCTGCCACAATCGCGAAAAACGCGATGAATGACCCCAGCGCAAGCGTTGACACGCCGGTAATGCCCTGACCGATCGTGCAACCCATCGCCAGTATGCCGC
>JBDSHM010000076.1:0-3514 GCA_039918495.1 Sulfuriferula sp.
AGTACATAGGGTCAGATTCGATTAATTTATTCACCTGACGATTATTCAATAAATAGCCTCAACAGTTTCTCCAAGCTTTGCCGGGATCACACGGCAGTGAGTTTCGTTGCCAAAGAGAAAAACACCCTACTGCACCGCCCCTTCGGGACCGTTTTATCCGTGCAGCCATATTGCCTGCAACCTCTTATGTGCCATAACGCACAGATAATTTATATTTCCCCATGCACACTAGGCTTGCGAATCACTCGCAACGCAAGTCGTGCGTACGACATTGAAGGAGAGGTGATATGAATATGACTTCGTTTAGCAAAACCGCATTCAGCAATACTTTTTTGGCGGCCAGCTTGGCCATGACGCTTGGATCAGTTGCAGCAAATGCGGTTGCCGCAGATCAACCGCAACCGCAAGCCCATAGCGATGGCATGGGCGCAGCGATTTCCGACACCGTGATTACTGCCAAAGTGAAGGCAAAATTGATGGGTGAGAAAGGCCTGAAAAAATCGGAGATCGATGTCACTACCACCAATGGCGTGGTGACACTCACCGGCTCGGCCAGTAACTCAGATGCCAAGGGTTTGGCCGAAGACATGACCAAATCGGTTGAAGGTGTGAAAAGCGTCGATAATGCCCTGAAAACACCGGCAGGTAGTGAGGCCTCTGCTAAAACCCATAAGGCCATGGAAAAGACAAAGCGCGTGGTCGCCGACAGCTGGATTACAACCAAAGTGAAATCCGAAATTTTGGCCGACAGCTTGACGAAGGGGTTTGATGTGAATGTGGAAACCCGTCATGGCGTGGTAATCCTCAAGGGCAAATTGGCCAACCAGGCAGCAGTGGATCACGTCAAGGTCATGGCACAAAATGTGGATGGCGTGAAGAGTGTCGATGCTTCAGGTTTGAAGGTCGGAGCTCAGTAACTGCACTGAAATTGTTTGCCGTTACAAGTGCAACTTGACCGGGCTAACTCTTTGCCCTGATCGCAGGGCATACCCTGGTCATTTCAAATCACTGCATTTTTGAGTGAGGTCTGGATAAGCGGCATTCGATGCCTTTTATCCAGACACTTCATTGCTTTCCGATTGATGGAAAGCGCTTCCTGTATCGTCGCTTGCGACACACACTCAAGTTCACAAAACACCACTGCTGTAGGAGCAGAATGTGCGCATTACTTCGTCAACAATATTGCAATGATGATGGCGAGTATGAATGAAATGGTTTTCCAGAAAGCGGCTGGATTGCGTTCCAGCAGGGGTGATTTTTTTATTTAGAAACACCCGATTCGGATGACGTGTCACATCCCGGACGATCATAAGGTTTTTTAACAAATAAATGTGGATGAGAAGCGTACCATTCTTTCATAGCCTGAACAGGCGTTTTGCTGTTCAAGGCGGACTGAGGTAATTGATGGTTGTACAAAGCGACGTAGCGCAACAAGGTTTGCTCCATGTCCAGCGCGCTGTTAAATCGGTTGGTTTTAAGTACATCACCGATGCGGCCATTAAAGCGCTCCACCATGCCATTGGTCTTGGGTGTTCTGGGCTTGGTCAGGCGGTGCTCAATGCCAAGTGCTTCACACAGCCGATCAAACTCATGCTGACCACTGGGTCGACGCTCGCGTGCTGCAAACAACCGGTCCGTGAATTCCTTGCCGTTATCGGTGAGCAATTTAACGATTTTGATCGGACAGCCTTGTGCAAGGCGTTGAGAAACGAGCGTGCGCTAGCCGCAGTTTTGTTGTTCTTGATGGCCACAAATACCCAGCGGGTGGCACGATCAATGGCAACAAACAGATAGCGTCTGCTGGTCTCGTCGGCCATCTGAGGCAGGTATTTGATATCCATGTGCACATAACCCGGATCGTAGCGCTTGAACGCCTTGTGGGGTGCTTGGGGGGTGGCCGGTTTGAGCGCATTCAAATTACCCACACCATGGCGGCGCAGGTGCACCACGATCACTTCTTGCCCAGGGGTGAGCGTCGTTTGCAGCCGGTGCGCCGTATGCGAGCGATCATGAAAGCTCGCGCGCTCTTTCCACTTGTAAACCGTTGCGGGCGTGATGTTATGGCGCTGGGCCAGCGTAGACACAGGGTCATCGCTGGCAGCAATCTCGGCGCTTACGGCGGGGGTGGTGCGCGCATTCTTGTGCAGGGCGATCATCATGATGGCTTGTCTCCTGTGCCTTTTAGCTGCTCAATCAACCCACGCATAATATCGCGCGCCATGAACAACGGGTAGCGGCTGGCGTCTATATAATCATCCGGGACTCTACAATTACTGACGTAATTGAAATCGGTGGTGAGATTAGCCGACCAGATGTCGTTGAATTTGTGATCGACACTGAGATAGAAGCGCTTCACGTCGAAGCCGGTACCCGAATTGCTGGTCTTGCCTGTATCGCTATTTTTTTGATCGGTATTGGTCAAGTCAAAATACATCTTGCCGGACAGCGTGGTGTTATTTAATGCTTTTTCAACCGCAGAAAGCCGCGTATCGGTGGTAGCGCTCGCTGGCTGTTCATTTGAGTGTTGTTCGAGAGAATTTACCTTGGATTGCAATTCGGCCAATTGCGCTTTCAGTTGCTCGATTTCGGTGTCGTTCGTTGCGGCTGCTACTGAAAAGCTGGTTACGCTCAACCCGGCTGCAATGGCAACAGCCAGCACTTTGGCGCGAATATATTTCTCCCTGTTAAAATGGGGAAGCGCACCGATGGCCCCTTTGATTTGAAAATCGGTAAGCGATGCGTTAACAACTCTATGCATGTAGTTCTCCATATTTGTTTGTGGAACATCTCACTGCTCCCTAAATAAAAATGGATCGACTGGCGATCCGCATACGAGTCTGACAAGTTTTTTTTTACGGCATGGCTATCGTTTTGTGACACTTAAATGACATCGCAATGGTAGCTTGAGCGCACAGGAAATTTCCTGGCAAAAAGTAGAGGAAACGGTCGTCCTATTGCTTGTCAGAATCACATATCAAAGTATTATTCGGTTTAACTGTTGTGCAGGCGATTGAATAGCTATGGAAATTCTGAATCAATTCATAACGCGTTGCAGGATGCATACGAGACAATGAATAGAAACGCCTTATTGGCGGCAGGTGTGACTTCGCTAATGTGGGGTCTGACAGGCATTTTTGTGAGGCTGCTGCCTACCTTGCCGGCATTGACGGTCACGGCAGGACGACTACTGATCGCATTGATCGTGGTCTTGCCTGTTCTGGTCCTGCTGCGTGGTAGTCATCAACGCTTCATATCGATTCTCAGCCGTCCGATGGCCTATATTTTTGCGTTGTTGCTGGTAGGATATTACCTGCTAGCCACCGCAGCATTCCAAATGGCGCCAGTAGCCGAGGTTGCGTTGCTGCTGAGTACGCCTCCACTTTTTGTATTGGGTTTTCGCAGTATGCGGGGAGATATTCCCACTCGCGCGGACCTCCGACTCGAGTTCGGGATCGAAGGCGGGCTTGAGCAACAGCGCCATCTCGGCCTCGACATCGAGCGGCGCCTCTCCGCG
>JBDSHM010000077.1:0-2727 GCA_039918495.1 Sulfuriferula sp.
TGCAACAGTGCTGGGACCGGTCATCCTGATTGAGTATCGTGTGTGTCTCGCCGCAGGATTTCTTACCATTATGGCCGTTGTCCTGCGCAAACCGCTTAATGTCCCACAGCATTGGCAGCACTACCTCGTGTTGGGCGTATTCAACAGTGCTATACCATTCCTACTGTTCGCATTTTCAGCACAGACGTTGTCGGCCTCGGTCATGTCGATCCTGAATGCCACCTCACCCATATGGGGCGCAGTAATTGGCGCAGTATGGGCGCGTCATCCATTGAATACGCGTACTATATTTGGCTTGGGGCTGGGCATCATCGGTGTCGCCCTGGTGGTCGGTTTTGATCACCTGGCTGCGCAACAGGGCGCTGGAATTGCCATCGCAGCAGCATTATTGGCCGCATTTTCGTACGGCATAGCTACCACTTATGCGAAGACCGCAAAATCAGTAGACAGCTTCTCCAACGCGCACGGCAGCATGTGGGCCGCAAGTCTGATTATTGCGCCGTCTGTCCCGTTTGCCCCTGTTTCTGCTACGCCTGGCATAGGTATAACACTGGCCGTCATAGCTCTCGGCATAATTTGTACCGGCATTGCATTCCTGCTCTATTTTCGCCTGATCCGCGACATCGGAGCGACCTCGGCACTGACAGTAACGTTCCTGATTCCGGTATTCGGCATTTTGTGGGGCAGGTTATTTCTCCACGAGGTCATTACACTAGGCATGGTCGTCGGTTCATTTATCGTCATTGTCGGTACGGTATTGGTCACCGGTTTCAACCCAGCAGCACTATGGCAGCGCACAGCGCCCGATAATGCGTAACGCGCTGGCAGATCAGGCACGCCAGTACGAGATGGTTGCACGCGCCATTACCTTTATACGTAGCCATGCTCGACGCCAACCTACACTGAATGAAATTGCGGCCGAACTCGGACTGAGCGAATTTCATCTGCAAAAAATCTTCTCGAAATGGGCCGGTGTCTCGCCCAAGCGATTTTTGCAATATGTAACCAAGGAACACGCCAAACAGGCGTTGCGTACCTCCAAAGATCTCTTGTCGATCACACTGGAATCGGGTTTATCGAGTCCAGGCAGATTGCATGATTTGATGGTGACATGCGAGGCCATGTCTCCCGGAGAAATAAAAACTGGAGGCGCGGGTCTGCAGATCGGATTCGGCATCACGCCGACACCATTCGGAAATGCGCTGATTGCCTGGACAGCCCGCGGCATCTGTCATATGGGGTTTGTTGAAGCCACAGGTACAGCAAACGCCGTCATCGCTCTCCGCCAAAACTGGCCGGCAGCATCCATGCTGGAAGATCAAGCACAAGCACGGCAACTTGCCGCTGTAATTTTTGATCGGGATGCATCCGCGCAACCCCTGCATTTGATGTTGCGAGGGACAAATTTTCAAATCAAAGTCTGGGAAGCCCTGATATCGATAGCCCCTGGCGAGATCGTATCGTATACCCAGTTCGCACAAATAGCGGGATTTCCCAACGCCCGCCGCAGTATCGGCACCGCCATCGGTAAAAACGACATCGCCCTACTCATTCCTTGCCACCGGGTTATCCGCGAAAGTGGTGAAATCAGCGGCTACCGCTGGGGAAGCAATAGAAAGATTGCCTTGCTTGCGTGGGAAGCCGCTGGAAAAGTCGAATCAGGCACCCAGGCTATGGAAGACCAGCCCTAGCTGAATCCCCCGCCGTATCCGCATCAAACATTATTCCTGATTGAATACTTATGTACGCTCACGTACGGACATGGATATTACCGATGTCTTATCGTGAATACCAATGGCCCTGTTCCAGAAGGAAGCCTTGATCATTCAAAGCCAAGCCAAATGACGATTCAAAAGAATTCAATATCGAAATGAGGGAATCCATGAAAAAAATATCATTCACTGTCATTTGTTTAGCGTTTACTTCTTTTGCATTGCATGCCGCCGAATACCCTGTTTCAAATACCCCTTCGGGGGTTGAGCATTCCAATGCAGACAACACTAAAGTAAACAAGCGTGATCAAAACAACCAAACATTAACGCCAATGGATCAATCGAATTCAAAATCCGACCTTCAAATAACCGGTGCAATTCGTAAATCAATTATCCATCAGCATCTTTCAATGGATGCAAAAAATATAAAGATAATCACCATAAATGGAGATGTCACATTAAGAGGGCCGGTAAGCAGCCGTACTGAAATCGATAAAATAGTCGAAATCACCAAGTCCATACCGGGTATCAAAACGCTAAATAACCAACTGCAAGTTAAATAAACATTCACCTACTAAAGGAAATTATTATGCCTAAAGCCGTTATCTGTATTGCTAAAACGCTTCCCCAGACGGAATCAATTGTGGCAAACCTTAAAAATGTGGGCGTATTAACGGCGGATGTATCCGTATTAATGCCCGATCGCACGGGCACCCGGGATTTCGCTCATGAGCATAATACCAAGGCACCTGAAGGTGCCACGATAGGCGGCAGTGCTGGTGGTCTGGCTGGTGGTGCGCTTGGTTTGCTCGCCGGGATTGGTGCGCTGGCGATTCCAGGCGTCGGCCCGTTTATTGCGGCCGGTCCTATCATGGCTGCGCTGAGTGGCGCGGCCGTTGGCGCTGCCATTGGCGGTATCGGAGGCGCATTGGTTGGACTGGGCATGCCGGAATATGAAGCTAAACAGTATGAAGAGAAAGTGAAAGATGGAAACATACTTATCTCGGTTCACACG
>JBDSHM010000078.1:0-1851 GCA_039918495.1 Sulfuriferula sp.
GAACAGCGGCGCGATCAGAAAGCTCGTGTACGGATGGAGCTTGTGCTCGATGCGCTCAACCGGCGAGAGCGCGGAGGAGGCGAGGTACCAGAGCTGCTTGAGCTCCTCGGGCGTGGGGTCGCGATCGAGCTCGTCGGCCCACTCGCGCGTCACGTCGCCCGGCTTCTCGGGATGGGCCGGGGTGAGCATCGCCAGCGCGACCCCGGCGATCGTGGCGTGCACGCCCGATGCGTAGGGCTATTCCAGCCTGAGCTATTTGAAACGTTTTCCGATCAATACGCTCAAAATCGACCAATCCTTTGTTCGCGATATCACCAGCGATCCCGACGATGCTGCCATTGCAGCTACGATTGTCACGTTAGGACATAGCCTGAAATTGCGGGTAATTGCCGAAGGCGTGGAAACGGCGGAGCAGCTCGCTCTTTTACGCGAAATGAAGTGCGATGAAATCCAAGGCTATTTTTTCAGCAAGCCACTTGTCGCAACGGAGCTGGAACAGCTGCTGCGCCAGAGGCGGAATCTGTATAGATAACTCTGTTCATTTACGCGCCGATCCTGCCACGATTTTATATTCGAACAAACGACACTCAAGTGCACCGTTGAATAGGGGTGTGCGTTTGCTTGCAGCGAGACGGATCAACTTGGGTAACTGCATATCGGCAGACAGTATGTACGCATTCCAACCGGTACATTTGCGCTTGAGCCAGTCGCCCAGTCGCGGATAAAACTCGGCCAGTTCAGCCTGTTCACCGATACGAATGCCATATGGCGGATTGGTGACGATCGTGCCAGATTCAGCAGGGGCCGGCACTTCTAGCACATTACCCTGTTTAAGCTGCACCACGCCGGAAAGTCCGGCTGCCTCCAGGTTAACCTGCGCATCGCGAAGGGAATCGCCAAACAGGTCACGCCCATAAATCGCTTGCGGCTCGACCGGCTGCTGAGCGGAAATCGCGGTATCGCGCAGGGTGTTCCAGATCCCTGCATCAAAATTGCTGAGCTTCATAAAACCAAAACTGCGTCGACTGCCCGGTGCGATATTCAAGGCCATCAACGCCGCCTCCATCAAAATGGTGCCGCTGCCGCACATCGGATCGAACAATGGCGTACCAGGCTGCCAGCCGGATAACATGAGCATGCCCGCTGCGAGATTTTCGTTCAGTGGCGCAGCACCTGCCTGCTTGCGCAGACCACGCTTGAACAGCGAGTCGCCCGAAGTATCCAGATAAAGTGTGCAGGTATCGCTGGTCAAAAAGGCATAAATACGCACATCAGGTTCACGGATATCGACGTTGGGGCGTTCGCCCGTCGCCTCGCGAAAACGGTCGCACACCGCATCCTTGATCCGTAGTGTCGTAAATTCCAGACTTTTCAGCGGCGATTTCTGTGCCGTC
Source organism: Sulfuriferula sp. (assembly GCA_039918495.1). Taxonomy (GTDB): domain Bacteria; phylum Pseudomonadota; class Gammaproteobacteria; order Burkholderiales; family Sulfuriferulaceae; genus Sulfuriferula. Next base: position 1,395 of record JBDSHM010000078.1, read on the forward strand.
ATTTTCACCACAATAGTGCGGTCTACGCTAAAAAAATCCGGCCAGTTAAAGGATAGCGCACCCTGGTAGACATCTTCCTCATCGCCGTATTCGCCCCCTCCTATCCGCCACAACACGCGACTGGCAATGCGCGAATGCAGGTTGATGCGGTAGCACAAAGTAAAATCACCTGCAAAAGCGACGCCTCCGAATCCCGCCGCCACATCTTGCGCACCCAGACCGATGAGCTCCTGGGCTAACAATGCTTCAAGCCCGCGTGGGCAAGGTGCAAAAAATCGCTGAATTTTCTTGTCTATAACACTCACGGCTTGATTACCACTAAAAACACCACAACAAACAGGATTAACACAGGCACTTCATTAAACCAACGATAAAATACGTGGCTCAGCCGATTGCGGTTTTCAGCAAACACTTTGACCAAATGACCGCAATAGAGATGATAGGCTACCAGTATAAC
>JBDSHM010000079.1:0-5603 GCA_039918495.1 Sulfuriferula sp.
GCGTTACATGGCGCGCCGCCTGATCCGCATGGCCAGCGAGGACATCGGGCTGGCCGATCCGCGCGCGCTGCGTCTGACCCTGGATGCGGTAGAAACCTATGAGCGCCTGGGTAGTCCGGAAGGCGAACTGGCGCTGGCGCAAGCGGTCATCTATCTCGCCTGTGCCCCCCAAAGCAATGCGGTATACGTAGCGTACAATAACGCCCGCAGCTTTGTGGCGGCAGACAAATCGCGCGAAGTGCCGGTGCACTTGCGCAATGCCCCCACCAAATTGATGAAGCAACTGGGTTACGGCCACGCCTACCGTTACGCGCACGATGAGCCTGATGCCTACGCTGCCGGGGAAGACTACTTGCCAGAAGGCGTAAATGCGCATTTTTACACACCCACGCCGCGCGGAATGGAAGGCCGAATCGCTGAACGGCTCGCTTATTTACGCGAGCTGGATGAACAAGCAAACAAGAAAACAGGGCAAAAATAATGTTAGATATTCAATTGCTTCGCAACGATCTGGACGGTGTCACGCAACGCCTCGCCGCGCGCGGCTATCTGCTCGACAGCGCCGAATTTCAGCGGCTGGAAACCGAGCGCAAACAACTGCAAACCCGCACCCAGGAGTTGCAGGCCAAGCGCAACGCCAGCTCCAAGCAGATCGGCATGGCCAAGGCCAAAGGCGAGGACAGCTCCGCCATCATGGCGGAAGTGGCAAATCTTGGCACTGAACTCAAGGCTGCGGAATCCGCGCTGGAGGCGCTGCAAATTCCGCTCAATGCATTGTTGATGACGATACCCAACCTGCCGCATGAGTCCGTGCCGGCAGGGAAATCCGAAACCGACAATGTGGAAGTGAGCCGTTTCGGCACACCACGCGTATTCGATTTTGAGGTGAAAGATCACGTTGATGTGGGTGAAACTCTCAAGTTGCTTGATTTTGCCACCGCCACCAAGATCAGCAGCGCACGGTTTTCCCTCATGAAGGGAGGATTGGCACGCCTACACCGGGCACTCGCGCAGTTCATGCTGGATACCCACACGACGCAACATGGCTATACCGAAGTGTATGTGCCGTATCTGGTCAACGCTGACAGCATGCGTGGAACCGGACAATTTCCGAAATTTGCCGAGGACCAGTTTGGGATCGAACGCGATGGCTTATATTTGATTCCTACAGCCGAAGTGCCGCTGACCAACATGGTGCGCGACGAAATAGTGGCTCAGGATAGCCTGCCACTGAAATTTGTCGCCCATACTCCGTGCTTCCGCCGCGAAGCTGGCTCCTACGGCCGCGATACACGCGGCATGATTCGCCAGCATCAGTTCGACAAAGTGGAACTGGTACAACTGGTTGAACCCGAACAATCCTACGCAGCACTGGAAGCACTTACCGGGCATGCCGAAGCCATCCTGCAAGCGCTCGGCCTGCCCTACCGTAAAATGGCCCTGTGTGGCGGCGACATGGGTTTTTCTGCCGCCAAGACATACGACCTGGAAGTATGGCTGCCTGCGCAAAATACCTATCGCGAGATTTCCTCGTGCAGTAATTTCGAGGCATTCCAGACACGCCGCATGCAGGCGCGTTTTCGCGGCGAAAAGAGCAAACCTGAATTGCTGCACAGTGTGAATGGCTCCGGGCTGGCTGTCGGCCGCACCCTGGTAGCGATTCTGGAAAACTATCAGCAGGCAGATGGATCGGTCACTCTTCCCGCCGTGTTGTGGCCGTATATGGGTGGCATGCAAACACTGCAGCCTGCCTGAGTAACTGCTTGCTAAACGACCATGCTGAGTTATCGTCACGCTTTCCATGCGGGCAATCATGCCGATGTGCTGAAGCATATCGTGCTGATGCAGCTGCTCGATTATTTCAATCAAAAAGACAAACCTTACTGGGCCATTGATACCCATGCCGGTGCCGGTTTGTATGCGCTGGATACCGGCTACGCGCAGCAAAATGCCGAATATCAAAGCGGCATTTCGCGCCTGTTGGCACGCGATGATCAGCCCGCCGCCATCGCCGCCTATATCAGCCTGATACAGCAATTGAATCCCACGGGTGCGTTGCGTGTCTACCCCGGTTCGCCCTGGATTGCACAGCAACTGCTGCGTGAGCAAGATCAACTCCGGCTATTCGAGCTGCACCCCACCGATAGCCAGCTTCTTGACGCCAACTTTGCTGACGCAGGCAGGCGCGTGAAAGTGCAGAATATCGACGGCTTCGCCGGACTGAAAGCGGCCATGCCACCCGCACCGCGTCGCGGCCTGGTGCTGATCGATCCTTCTTATGAAGAAAAACAGGACTACCAGCGCGTGCCAGCCGCATTGAAAGACGCACTCAAACGCTTTGCCACCGGCACTTATGCAGTGTGGTATCCATTGTTGCAGCGCCACGAAGCACAGTATTTCGTTGCCGCACTCAAAAACATTCCAGTCAACACCTGGCTCAACGTGAGCCTGACGGTACACACGCCCAAAGCGGACGGTTTCGGCATGCATGGCAGCGGCTTATTCGTGCTCAATCCACCTTGGACATTGCAGGCAGGTTTGCAGAATGTCATGCCTTATCTGAGCAAAGTACTGGGTCAGGACAGCAGTGCGGGATTTGTATTGGAGGGTGGTGAAGGACGTCGTTGAGTGCGGAAATCATGAAGAAAACAATGCGTCTGAAACCGGCATCCATGCAGTCGTCATGAATATCGCATGGGATGCTAACACCGTTCTTCAAGTCAGAATTTTGAGCTAAATTCCCGTTTCATTTCTGGATAACAACATTGGTTTATAGGGCCGCTGATACTTGACCAGAATATCGTAGTAAGTACGGATATTTTCCACAAATATCACCGCTTCGCCACCACGACAATAGCCATGTTTGGCCTTGCTGTTGTACTCGGAACGGGACAGTAGCGGCATGGTCTGTTTGATGTCGCTCCAGGATAGCGGACTCAGCTTGCGCTGCTGCGCCAGGACCCTTGCGTCTTCCAGATGGCCCTGCCCCTGATTGTAGGCCGCCAGCGCCATCCAGGTTTTGTCGGGTTCTTCCACTCTGTCCGGCATTGCATCTATCAGCAACGCCAGATATTTTGCGCCGGCCACAATACTCTGACGCGGATCGAGACGATCCGTTACCCCCATCCGGTCTGCCGTATCACCCGTCATCATCATCAGCCCACGTACGCCGGTGGGGGAAGTGGCATAAGGATTCCAGTGCGATTCCTGATAGCCAACTGCCGCAATCAGACGCCAATCAATACCGGTTGCAGCTTCCGCATCGTGAAAATATTTCAGGTACTTCGGCAACGTGTCATTCATGCGCGCCAGAATGCCTGCCACATCTGCTGTTTCCAAGCGGTCTGTGTGGCCATAGTAACGATCCGTCAGTCGCTTCAGCGTGCCATCTTTCTGGATACGCTTGAAAAACGCCTGCGTCTGCGCATACAAAGCCGGATCCACGTTTTTTGGAAATGCCCACGCCAGTTGATCGGGATGTTGGATGTCGAACGCAACGGCAAGATTGGTATACAGATTTTGAGCAATATCGAACTGATTGGAATTCACAATGACCGCATCCACTTCCGATTTGGACAACTTATCCAGCAGCTCATCCCCCCATTCGGTCTTGACCTCAGTCCACTTCAAACCGGGAATGCGCTGACGCATGTCCAGCATGGTTTCAGCGCCACTGCTGCCGGCAACCACCGCCACACGCATGCCGACCAGATCGGCAAAGCTGCGTGGTTTGATCGAATTGGTATTGTAGATTACCTGCTGCGTCACCTTGAAATAAGGCGGTCCAAAACGCATGCGTTCCTTGAGTGCGTCGGTCTGGGTGATTCCTGCTGCCGCAAAGTGCGCCTGATGTTGCGCCAGCTTTTTGAACAGGCTGTCCATATTGTCTTCAACCAGGAATTTCACGCGATAGCCCGCTTCCTTGGCAAACAGTTTCACCAGGTCGTGCTCAAACCCGGCGGCTTCACCATACGGATTTTCATAATAAGTAGTGGGACCATTGTGGGTCAGCACGACCAGCTCTCCGGTCTTGGAAACCGGTGCTACAGTTGGCGGCGGTTTGGGTAATGTCACATCACAGGACACCAACAATAGGCTGAAACTTAACGCCAGCAAATTACGCATGGCCGCAAGTCTCGCTGAGAATGCTTAATTTGTCTAGCAACACGTATTCGCTAGCCACGCGTTTCGCGGCTTCTAATTAATGGTGCTTGCAGGTACAATTGCGCCTCTTCAGGAGAGGTGGCAGAGTGGTCGAATGCGCCGGACTCGAAATCCGGTATGGCGGTTTCCGTCATCGTGGGTTCAAATCCCACCCTCTCCGCCACAACATATCAAACGGGTAGCGCTTCTGATTGCGGCAAGATACGCTTGACCAACAGGGGGTTCAGCTGCGACGCTCGCCTGGCTCATTATTCCCTCCTGGCGTGGACTCATTCACCGTGGGGCGATTTGTAACTCCCCAGTCAGCAGGATGGAACCCGTAGCCGTCGTCCGGGGCGTAATCTTCCCTGGCTTTTTCCAATGCGGCCAAATCCACTTTGCGGTTCCAAAACATGTTCCATCCGCGTTTCTGATCCTCGACCACTTCAGGATGTACTGCCAAGTAGTGATTCATGAAAAGCGTGAAGTCGGAAATATAGCCACTCTTCATTTTTTCCTCCTTTCCGGGCAAACATTCATATGCCATTCAGCCCAAGCCGGATGAGGGCGATAATGGCAGAAATCTATATGTAAAGAGTCTTGCTTATCCGGTAAGGTTCCGCTCAGGCTTACACTTCAGCTTTCGGCAATTCCTCCAATCATCTTTAGTGGATGTTCAATCGCAGCATCGTTGAAACCCATAAAGGCGTTCGTCGATTTCATCAGAAGCCATAACCCAGTCCCACCAAGATCACATCCGTATCCCGATTGTAGGTGCTGGCAATACGGTTCCATGATGTACGCATATACAAATGCGGAGTGAGGCGCACTGCGGCGGTGGCAGTCACAATGGCGGAAACCGTAATGTTGTTCGCTTCGCCCGGTTGCGGTGCGCGATAGCGGTCGATACTGAAGTACGGACCCAGACCGGCGCCCAGCGCAAAACGGTTATCAAAGAATCCATGCACCAGCCATGCTTGGGCAATGACGCCGTCGCGCCGGATCAGCCGGGCATCGCCTTCGTTCAGCCAACTGACGGACCAGTCGAAATGCGGCGATACGCCATGTCTGTACTCAATGGCGCGCGCTGTATCATGCTGTGATGCAAAACTGTTGACGATCGTCTGGCCCAGAAAAAAAGTGACCTGATTGTTTGTGGTTTTCTCGGTTTGTGGCGGTTCATCCGCAGAAACCCCAGGCACTGACGGATGCTCCAGTTGATAGCCAACACCGACCAACAGGGATGTGGTATTGATGCTGGTAGAGGCAATTACCCGATTGGCGCGTGCCTCGTAAATCCATCCGCTCTTGGTGTAATAGGTTGCGGAGAGGCTGGAGATGCTGCCCCAACCGTGCTTATCCATATATCCCGCGCCGGCACCGGTGGTATCGTAATAAAAATAAGGCCCAATACCGGCTGCGAGTGATAAACGCCGCTCCAACAGATTTGTGCGCGCCCA
>JBDSHM010000080.1:0-2941 GCA_039918495.1 Sulfuriferula sp.
GGCTTCCTGTCCAATCACGCCGGCGGTGTGCTGGGCGGTATTTCCACCGGCCAGCACATGGTGGCGCATATTGCCATCAAGCCGACTTCATCGATTCGCCTGCCTGGCCGCTCAATTGACAAACAAGGCCATCCCATTGAGGTCGTTACTCATGGTCGCCATGACCCGTGTGTCGGTATTCGCGCCACGCCGATTGCCGAAGCGCTGATGGCGATTGTGCTGATGGATCATGCCTTGAGGCATCGCGCGCAGTGCGCGGATGTGGTGACCGAAACGCCGCGCATTCCGGGAAATATCCAGCCGAAGTAACGCTCGATGCGCCGGGGTTACCGTCATGCCATGACGCGTGGCTATCGCTTCAGCGTTTCGCGAATATCCTGAAAAAACTGCACATTGTTGCGCCCCACGCTTTTGGCGTGAAACATGGTGTGATCCGCCATGCTCATCAGGGTTTCGGGACTGTCTGCGTCATCCGGATAAATTGCCAGCCCGATGCTGAGTGTAATCTTGGTTTCAATGCCGTCCAGATCGATGCTTTTAAGGGCAACTTTGCGCATGCGATCCGCAATTCTGCGGATGTCGTCTTCGCTGTTTGCATCGGGCAACAACACAACAAATTCGTCACCTCCCCAGCGCGACAGCGTATCGATATCTCTGAGAACGGATCGCAGGCGCTTGCTTAATGTGACGAGTACAATGTCGCCGGCTTTGTGTCCGAGGGTGTCGTTGATGTGCTTGAAAAAGTCGACGTCGATAAATCCCAATGCAACTTTTTCATTTCCGCGCTGTGCCCGTGCAATGGATTGTTGCAGGTGCTCTTCCAGCAGAATACGGTTGGGCAGCTGGGTTAAGGCATCGTGCAAGGCCATCTGGGTAATGCGCCGTTCCTGTAAGTAACTGGAAGTAATGTCGCGCAGAACGCCGCGCAAAGCCGTGATTTGACCTTGCAGTGAATGATGGGCGAGCAAGTGTGCTTCAATCCAGATGGGTTCTTCACCATGCAGCAGCCGAAATCGCACCGCTTCGGAATGTTTTGTACCTGAGGCCAATTCCCGAATAACAGCGGCAAGCGTCGCGCGATCGTCCGGATAAACGAAATCGCTCAGCGCTTTTCCGACATGATCGTGGGTTTGTTCGCTGGGCAAATTCAGTAATTTGCTCCAGGCACCACTAAAGTTGAGTAGCAATCCATCCAGAGAGAGATCGATGATGGCTTCCTCGAGCAAGTTGAGGGTTTCCAGCATCGACAGGCGTTGTGCTTCTTCTTGCATTAATTCGGTAATGTCGCGTATCAGCGCCACCATATTTCTGTTTTGCCCAGTTTCAGATGGCAGCATTTGTAATCTGCCCAGAAAAAAGCGATCTGTGCTGTCGATATTCAGCGTGAATTCAAAGGTTTCACGATGGCTGCCGGCAAGTAATTTGGGCGTGGCCCGTTTAATGGCCTGGGCCATGTCGTTGGGCAAAGCCTGTTCCAACGTTTGGCCGGTAATATCCGAAGTCAGGCCGATGGAAAATGAACTGCTCTCAGACCATACATTGATGATATGACCATTGAGATCATATTCAATAATCATGTCTTCAGTTGCACCTACCAGCGCCTTCAGACGTTCACTGCTTGCAGCCAGATTCTGCTCGGCACGGTTACGAACCAGCGCGAGAGCGAGGCTGTTGGTTATTGCGCACAGCACATTTACCTCTATGGGCAGCCAGTTACGAGGCTCATCGCGGCTAAAGAGGCCGAGAAATCCTTCCATTCTGTCGCGCATTAGCAAAGGTATGCAAAGCGCCGTATGGACTTGCTGAGAGCCAAAGAGTTTGGCTTCTTCAATAGGTAGTTCCGCGATGTTTTTGGAAAACACCATGCCGGCATGCAATGTATCGAATAACAGCGGATACGCTTGATAATCGATCTCGCGAAACTGCGTGAAATCGGCTAATTTGCTGATGGCTTCAGTGGATGACCATGTGCAATACAGTTTGGCGCTATGGGAATCTTTTTCAGGGTTGTTCAGAAAGAGTGCGCAACACCCTATGCCGGTGTTTGCAACGAGAAGCTGAAGTACTTCAGTCAGATTTTGTTCGCTGGTTCCTTCCAGCAACGTCCCCGCCACACCGCTGAGTGCTTTGAGGTAACGTTTGTATAAATCCAGTTCGTCGGCAATGGGAATCGTTAGTGCCCCAGCCGGAGTGCCCACCACATGCATTATGTGTCTCTCTTCGCTCCGTAAATTATTGTTTTGTGTTAACCGTTTTCCATATTACTGCTTTAATGGGGCAAATTACATCAATCTGGTGAAATACTTGAATTGACTTGCCAGACATGCTGAGAATCTTTATAATTCCGCGTTTAGAAAAATCATACAGGAGTTTCATCCATGGCAAATAGCGCACAGGCCAGAAAGCGCGCCAGACAGAATGACAAACAGCGCGCGCATAACGCCGCACTGCGTTCGACTTTGCGTACTGCCATCAAGAAAGTTCAAAAAGCTGTGCTGGCAGGTGATAAAGCTGTTGCTCAATCCATTTTCGGCGAATCGATGAGAACTATCGACAGCATCGCTGACAAACGCATCATTCACAAAAATAAAGCTTCGCGTCACAAAAGCCGCCTGTCTTCCGCTGTCAAGGCAATGGCCTGATAGCTTCAAATTGCCTGGAAGTAGCTTCTTCCAGGCACGTCTTGCATTACACCGAGAGTTCTAACAGGGCGTGATTTTCCTGTCTTTAGGTGATATGCAGCATGTTTCTGACATATCCGGATTCCTTCATCAGGAAACTCCCGAGTGAACATCCGCAAGTTTAAGTAACAACCGGGTAGAATATCCGGTTTTCTCACTGAATATCCCCGTCCCATGCCGCTGCTCACATTAGAAAACGCCTCCCTCGCTTTCGGCCACGTGCCGCTGCTCGATCATGCCGACTGGGTGATTGAGCCTGG
>JBDSHM010000081.1:0-3059 GCA_039918495.1 Sulfuriferula sp.
CTGTGCGCCCGGGTTTGGCAGGCCGGTTTTCGGGTTGTCTGTGTTCCCGGGGTGCAACTTGTGCATGATCATCAACGCACCAGTGCGGCCGGGCCATTGAGTTGGGCCGGACGATTGCATCTGCAGAGCTTGATGCGATTCAGAAGAAAATTCCATGTACCGCTGTTTCGGCCTCCCGGAATTTCAGGGCTTTGGCGCTGAGCTGAACCAGCTGCCTGAAATCCCCGCTTTGATTAAGAGAGATGAAGATGCGTAATAGTGCGATGCCGAGCATGAATCGATTGCGGACCATGATGGCAATGGGATTGTTTGCATTATTTTTATGCGCTCAGGCATGGGCTGCTCAGGATGAATTATTACCTGTCATTGATGGCGGATTCGAGGCAGATAAAAGCGCTTGGGTCGGTGGGGAAATAGTCAACACTGAACACCATACGGGGGAAAAATCGCTGGCACTTGGACCCGGTTTTGCGTATCAGTCGCCTTCAGGAATGATACCGATCAAACCGGGTTTTGATTATCGACTTCACATCTGGATCAAGTGCGATGGCTGTAATGCGCAGGATGTCGCAGTGAGCGCCTTGCTCCATGGCGATGGTTACAATGCAACCAACAGTACAAGCTTCGGCGGGATAATCGGCAGCTGGCTGGAAGGTGCAACCCCCGCGTTTGTTATGGATGGAGGCAAATCACCGGCCTTACTGTCGCTCGGCGGCACGACCGGTTGGAAGGCGTATTCGGCGGATATTCCTGCGTCGCAAATATCCTCCGCTACCAAGGCATTGCAGATTTATCTGCGCCACGATGTCGGGTCGGCACCGAAAGGGACTGCTTATTTCGATGATTTATCCATCGAACAACTGCCGGCAGGAACCGTTGCGCCAGATCAGATCATCCTGAATGGGGGATTTGAAAAGGGCAAAGCGCCCTGGTGGGGTGATGGAAATATCATCACGGCAGGTGCAGCCGAAGGACGCCAGGCCCTGAGAATTGCCGGTGGATTTGCCGCTCAGGATAAACGGCCAGTTGAAGGCGGTAAGCACTATCGGGTGAATTTGCAGGTGCGATCAAATGAGGCAGCCGATAACTCCATATTCGTCCAGTTGAGTTTTCGCGGAACAGGCGTGGACGGGGGGTGGCGTGGTCCCGAGCAGATCAATACAGGTTCCGCATCAGAGCCTGCGTTGTTTGTAACCGGCGGGACGCATGGATGGAAATCCTATTCTGTGGTGGTTGGGATACCTCCGGGTGCCAACGAGGTATTGCTTTATTTGCGCAAAAAGCCAGGTACGCCAGGCACTGCAGACTTCGATTCGGTAAAGATCAGCCAGACGGATGCGCCCGTGACGACTGCCAGTGCGATGGCGCAGCAGAAATTGGCGGCAAGCATGTTTGCACCCATAGCAAAAATCGCTCAGGCTGAAAAACTCATTGCGGCAGCGGTCGCTGCAGGCGCAGCAAAATCGCCTAAAAGTTTGCTCCTGGCTGCAAATGGCACGCCACACTACCACATCCATGTGGCTCGCAAGGCCGACATCATTACTTTGGGCGCAGCGAAGACGCTGGCTGATTATTTGCAACTGATCAGCGGGGCCAGTTTTGCCTCTTTTTCTGATGATGATCATCCACAGGCCGGTCCTTTACTGATTGTCGGTAGAGACAACGTCCTCACGCAACGCCTGAGTCCCAATATTCCGTATGACAAGCTGGGCGATGATGGCTTTGTTATCCGCACTGTGGGTCCGAATTTGGTTATTACCGGAGCCACGCCGCGTGGCACCATGTATGGCGTCAATTGGTTCCTTGACCATAAGCTGGGCGTTAAATGGCTGAGCCCTTCCTACACCTATGTACCGGTCGCGCGAAAACTGCAGGTTGCGCAACTGAATGAATTGCATGTACCTCGTTTCAGTTATCGTGAAGTGCTGAGCTATGAAGGTCAGGACAAAGTCTATCGTGCGCATAACCTGCTGAACGGCGAATCGCACGGCCCATCATTCAGCGCCTCACCTGCAGAAATTGATAGCTGGAATCACAGCTGGGATGCGAAAGGTGGCGAGGCCAATTTCTACGAACTGATGCCACAGGACAAATATGCCAAGGCGCATCCTGACTGGTATGCCGGTGGGCAAGTGGCGATGATGAATCCGGAAGTGCGCCAGGTCATGGCGGAAGCGATTATTGATCGATTGAAACAATTGTCGGATTACAAAAAAATCTGGTTTGATTTACACGATATGGATTGGGGCTGGGATATGGATCCGGCCAGCAAGGCCTTTGCCGATAAACATGGCGGTGATCCATCCGCCCCCAGGCTTGATATGGTTATTGACATTGCCAATCGTGTACGCAAGGTTTTGCCCGGTGCACGACTGGCTTTCAACGCCTACCATTGGAGCTTTACGCCTCCCAAGGGCATGGTCGTGCCAGATTATGTGATGGTATTTCCAATGACCATACAAGTGGACTACAGCTCCCCGCTGAACAAGGGACGCAATGAAAAGCTGGGACAGGATATCGCCGGCTGGAATGCTATCGCAAAGCATGTATTGGTATGGGATCACATTACCAATTTCAGCGGTTTTCTTCAGCCTACGCCCAATATTTATCCGATCGGCTACAGTCTGCAATGGTTGGCTACGCTTTCGAATGTTGACGGTTATTTTGCCGAAGGTAGCTGGAATACGCCGGCCGCCGAGTTTGCCAGTCTGCGTACATGGATGATCGCGCGGCTGTTGTGGAATCCGAAACAGGATGTCCGAGCGCTCGTCGCTGAGTATTGCCGGTACTATTTCGGTGCGGCAAGTCCATACCTGCTTCAATATATCGATCTGATGCACGCGGCGATTGCAAAGAGCGGCGATATGCTCAGCGAGAAAACACAGGTCGACGTGGCGATGCTGAATCTGGATTTTGTGCGTGTGGCTGACCAGTTGTTCGAGAAAGCCCAGGCCGCAGTGGTAAGTGATCCGGTATTGTTGGAGCATGTGAAAGAAGCACGTATGCCGGTGGATTATGTCATTCTGGTACGTCGTAAAGCGTTTGCGGATGAAGCGGCC
>JBDSHM010000082.1:0-1814 GCA_039918495.1 Sulfuriferula sp.
ATTGTGGGCGACCACCTTCATGGCAGCTGCATCGGGACGTCCTTCTGTTCTCTGAAACACGTTCAATTGCTTGATGAGATAGTCGGCGTGCTGGCCAGCAATACGAGGGAATTGGGCGCTACCCGCACCTTCCGCACCATGACACGCCATACAGGCCGGCACCCCTGCAGCGGGAATGCCGCTATTGAAAATGGCTTTGCCTTCACGCTCCAGCATGGCATTTGTCGGCTTGTCAGCACCCGGTTTCTGCTCTGCATAATAATTCGCCAGATCCTTGATCTGTGCGTCTGTCAGTTTTCTTGAAATGCCCCACATATACTCGAATCCTGCTGGATCCATACGATGGTGGCCTCTGAATGCATTTAACTGCGAGCTTATGTACCAAGCCTGCTGACCGGCCAGCCTAGGGAAAGTGGGATTCTCGGAATTGCCTGTGACGCCATGGCAATCCGAGCACACTTGTTCGGCCAGGGTCTTGCCATGGACACTCGGGTCGCCCAGATTACGGGACGTGTTCTCCGTTGTGCAGCCGGCGCTGATTGCAGCCAGCGCGAGTACGAAAGTAAGTGGGGCAGTTTTCATTATTCAATCTCCGATATGCCATCATTCATGTCGAGTGTGAGTTGCCAAGATGCGCACGCCACGTTATTGAAATCGGACTGTCAGTACGTGCCCCACACATAGAAGAACAGCGTGTTGTTGTCACTGGCTTTGGGGTTGGTCGCTGCGCTGTCGACGATGAAATTGGTGTATTGCATGCCAAGCCGCACGTATTGCACCGGTGTCCAGAATAGTTCGGGCGTCCAGCCCTTGGATTCGGCACCTTGGGTATTGGTGAGGTTGAAGTAGGAAAGGGTGGCACCATACTTCGCCTGATAAACGAATGACGCCTTCGTTCTCAGCGAATCAACCGTGGCCGAAGGCGTCCCGATCGTGCCGTAATCAATATTTTCGTGGATGCGTGTGACGGTGGCGGTAACCGTGTAGGGGTCGAGCAGGTACTGGTACTGGAAATCGATGCTATTGTCACGGTAGTGATCAGTGGGTCCGGAATGGCTGGTCGAATCGGTGTACTGATGCACATCCAGGTGCGTCAGGCCAACCATTACATTGTGGGGACCCCATTCGTGCGTCAGCGCCAGCCGAGCGTACGGATTGGTACCCTTGATGTTGACCTGGCCCCCATTGCCCTGGGTCATGAAGGAGAAGATGCCATCACCGGTACGATACCCGGTGAGTTCTGCATACACCGTCTTGTTCCAGTAGGCATAGGCGCCGATTCCCGCCACTTGCTGGGCGAGTCCGCCATCAAGCATCGGGGTGAGCCCATCGCCCGCGCCGGTGCTGCCGGGTACCACGCCGTAGCCCCACGCCGAGGTGCTGTTCCAGACGTCCTGTACGCCGGGGTTGTTGTGCAGGGTGAGGCCGTAGATCAGATCCTGCTGGTCGTTGATGAGGCGGTCGGCGTAACGCAGATCTAGGTTATCCGAACCGGTATGGCCCGAGTCACCACCATTATCGCCAGTGTAGTTGTTATAGGTGATCTGCACGAATCCACCCGTTTTGTCGGAAATCTTTCCCGCTATGAACAGGCTGGCGGTGTTGAATATGGGTTTGCCATCCTGTGCGTGTCCGGTGGCGGCGGGGTCATTGACCTTCACCTTGTTGGATGTCAGCACTGCCATCCCTGCAAGGGGGAGCGCACGCTCACCGAGCGTATAGCCGGTGAGCTTGAACAGGCGTCCATAGGGGGTCAGTTCGGGGAATTGACCTCCGGCATGGCAGGCCACGCAGTTTTGCCCGGTCTGACGGGC
>JBDSHM010000083.1:0-3162 GCA_039918495.1 Sulfuriferula sp.
TGTCAGCGGCTATCTGTTCATGCAACAGCATGAGCTTGAACAACAGCGACTCCTCACGCAGGATCACATCCGGCAGCAGGCCGGCCTGTATCGTGCGGTGCAGCAGGCACTACCGCAAACTCCCACATCGCCGCATAACTTGCGACGCGTTGTCGAGACCGCCCGGGCATTGTATGCCGCTCCGCAACCCATGAATGATTTCACTCGCGTCAGCCAGGCCCTGGAGACCGCCCCTGACATCGCAGTACTGCGCTTGCATTGGATTGATCACGACAGTGCCGACACCGCCTCACCCACCCCTACTCTCGCCGCGAAGAATACTGCGTCTGTTTCGCGCGTTATCTATTTCGAAGGCGAGGTTGCCCCATTTCAGGGCGATTACAAAGTAGCCTTGAGCCGTATTGATCATTTTATTGCGGCATTGCGTAGCAACCCGGCGGTAATGGATGTACAAACGCTGACATTACCAATCAATACCGATCCGACAACCACGCTGAATGAAACTCAGCTCAATAGCACCAAAGTACCCAGCGCACGCTTCAAACTCAAAGTACTGATAAAGGCCGCGCGATGAAAAGTGTGCTGGAAAATCTCAAAGCCGCCCGCCTGGCATTATTCACGCTGTTGATTGCCATCGTGCTGGGTTTGCTGCTGCTACGCTTCGCGTTGCAGGCACAGCAGGATGCCCAGCAACGTCTGGAACACTTGCAAATAGCACTCACGGCAGCCCGACATAAACTCTCTCAATCCGGGGATGAAAAAGATCTGGTGCAGCAATACCTGGCGGCCTATCACACCCTGCAACAGCGCGGCTTTATCGGCCCGGATCAACGTCTGGCATGGCGCGATGCACTGGTCGATAGCGGCCGCCGCCTTGCCATCTCCGACATGAAATTCAGCATCGATCCGCAGCAGCCCTATAGCGGAGTTGTGCCGGTAGACGTAGGCAAGATGACATTACATGAGGCAACGGTCAGTTTCAGCGGCCGTTTATTCGATGTGAATGATCTTGCGCAACTGATCGACACGCTGGCCGACCAGCCCGATGGCATTTTTGGTGTACGTGACTGCGAACTGAAACGCGACAAGATTCAATTCCCCAATCCTCCCGAAGCACAATTGCAAACGCAATGTCGCTTTGTCTGGTACACCTTGGACCCGACCGTGAATAGCGGGAGCACGCCATGAAGTACGCCCTGCTCAGTCTGCTGCTATTCAGCTTGATCTGCCCGGCGTACGCGGACAGCTTGTCAGGACGCCTGTTTTACACCCCGGCCGAGCGCGCAGTACTGGATGGCGCGCGTAATCACGTCCCCCCACCTGCCTCAGATACCGCCATCTCCGGCTCGCAGGATACCGTTTATAACGGCTATATCCGACGCAGCGACGGCCGTACTACTCTGTGGATCAACGGCCAACCTCGCCGCGTGCCTCACACCGCCGGTACGCCGGGCAAGCTTAAACTCCCTGCCACGCCAGCACTCAAACCTGGGCAGGAGTTCAATACACAATATGGGCGTGTACTTGAATCCTATGAACGTCCGGCGCCGGCAATTCCAGCGACTCAACCAGCGGTACCCGCCGCGCGCAAGCTTCAGCGCAATCTGCCCCAGCCGGATGATGCGGATACCTCCGACACACCGCGCGGCGATTCCACCGTGTCGCCAGCCGACGGAAATTAGTCATGCGCCGCGCTGTGCCATCCCTACCCCGGCATCAACGCGGCGCGCTGCTGATCCTGCTGGTGATTGCGCTGGGCATTCTCGCAGCCACCGTGTTCGTCAGCATGCTGTCGAGTTCGGACATACAGAATAAGCGGGATAAACAAACCACGGCAGCGCTCGCGGAGGCAAAGGCGGCGTTGATTGGATGGTCAGCCTCGCGTTCAAGTAATACAAGCAGCTACTCGCCCGGACAACTTCCCTGCCCTGAAAACACGAGTTTGATAGGCTCGCCCAATGAGGGTACAGGCTACAGCTCGTGCACACTTCCGGCGATTGGTCGCCTGCCATGGAAAACATTAAAAATCGGTGACTTGCGAGATGGATATGGTGAAAAGCTCTGGTATGTTCTATCCCCAGGTTTCCGGGTATCGCCTATCAATAGCAGTGTTTCCCAGGCTCAACTCACAGTGGATGGCATTCCCAACAGTGCAGTGGCGATTATTTTTTCGCCTGGCCCGCCGCTGGCAGGACAGATTCGGCCGCTGCCCACCGCTTCCCAACCACCCGATATTACAAATTACCTGGAAGGCAACAACAACAATGGCAGCTATCAATTCGATACACAGGGTCCAACCACCACCTTTAATGACAAACTCCTGCTAATTACGCATCGTGATTTGTTTTCCCTGGTGGAAAAGCGCATCGCTCTGACAATCATTGGAACTGGCAGTGCCCCTAACATGGGCTTGCGTTATTATTATGCGAACAATCCTCCGGGCTATCCGCCAAGCCTTGATTACAACCAGTTGAATTTCGATACTTACACAAAAAAAATGCTCACTGATAACCACTGGGACAGTCTCGTGATTTATACCAGCTCCTCCCCCACTTCGGCGCAACTGGATTTGCCGAGCTACTGCACCGCCCGTACCACCTCAGGGCAGGCTGGACTGGTAAGTTGTCCCTGAACTAGCCATGTCATTCCCTCGTCACCGATTTCCGTTCTGCTCTGCCGGCTTTTCGCTTATCGAAATGGCCATCGTGCTGCTTATTCTCACGCTGGTGGTAGGGAGTTCGCTCGTGCCTCTGAATGCCCAGATTGAGCAACGCCAGCGTGCCGAAACACAAAGAACACTGGATGAAATCAAGGAAGCCTTGATTGGTTATACACTCGCACATAACGTATTACCTTGCCCGTCCATGCTTTCCGCCGGGATTCCGAACGGCAACGCAATCGCCACAGGAAATTGCGGACTTATTTCGGGTAGCATTGCGACAGGCTATATTCCCTGGGTAACTTTGGGAGTAAACAATAGAGATGCCTGGAACAATCTGATTCGTTATGCCGTTTCAATAAAGTTTACTGATCCTAGCAATCCATTTACGCTGGATACAGCTTCGCTTAACTCAAGCAATACAATTACCATTCAAACTCGTGATAATTCCGGAGCTATCGTCACAATGAGCTCAACTATCCCCGCCGTTGTCTTGTCGCAAG
>JBDSHM010000084.1:0-4273 GCA_039918495.1 Sulfuriferula sp.
CTTGCCCACAAACGACTCGAAGGACTGCTGTTCGGCTTGCATACCGAAACCGATGCGACTACCAAAATTCTTGAAGTAGCTAAAACCGTCATTTACGCCACTAATCTGAATCCTGATATTGCAATTGCCTGTATCTTGCTCAACCAGAACGTCACGAGCTATGCCGGACGACATTCAATGGATACAGCTCTGGTTTCGCTGCTCGTCGCACAAGTCATAAAAAAAAGCCCGGAAGAAATCCGAATTATTGTTGCTGCGGCGCTGACGATGAATATCGGCATGCTCCGTCAACATGACCACTTCCAGGAAAAACAAGGGCCTTTAACCGAGCAGGAAATTGCATTTGTCAAACAACACCCCGAAGAAGGTGTACGTTTATTGCAACAGGCCGGAATCGATAACCCGGACTGGTTAACCTATGTCCTTCAGCATCATGAAAATGAAGATGGCAGCGGTTATCCTCGCGGCCTCAAGGGCGAGGAAATTTCACAAAATGCCAAAATCATTTCATTAGCAGATCGCTATTGCGCTCGCGTGACCGGCCGCGCCTATCGACAACCGCTGCTACCGCCCGCAGCCTTGCGTGGCCTATTCATCGAGGAAAGCAAGACCATAGACAAAAATCTGGTGCCATTCTTTATTCATGAACTCGGCATGTACCCACCAGGCACCCATGTACGCCTGCAGAATGGCGAGATCGGCGTCGTCACTCGCAAAGGTCAACAGGTATCCTCGCCTATAGTGCATGCACTACTTGCGCCAGGCGGTGCACCCTTGTCATTTCCGATCCAGCGCGATACATCGAAAACACTCTTCGTCATTCGCGAAGCACTCTACCCAAGTCAGGCAGATGTCCGCATCAGCATGCAGCAGCTGTGGGGGAAAGAAGCCAGGCTGTAAAGCTCTCCCAGCCTATTCCATTACCCTACCCGAGCAATACTCCCAGGCTGCCTACTAGGATTGTCAGCAGCCCCAAGCTTAAATTGATCCCGATCAGCATACGTATCTGACCGAGCGCTGCGCCGCCAGCCTGCCAGTCCTGCGCGGCAACCGCACGTTTTAGGCGCCGGAAAGGTGCAAAGAAAACGTGTGCGAATAGTAGCATCATGACGATTCCAAGACCGAACATGGCGGATACATACATGGGTGGTTTGCCCAGTTGCGCCATCATAAAGAGACCACTACCCAATATAACGGCCACGCATAGCCATACCCACGGAAAAAACTTGCCGAATACGCCTTCCCACAGCGGTAAACGCTGCTGCGGTTCGAGTCGCGTTGCGGCCACAGGTCGTAGCGCCATATAGGCAAAGAACATACCGCCTACCCAGATGGTGAAGCCGAGAATATGCAGGAATTTGGCAAATATCATGACAGGTCTCCTTGGTTAAAAAATTATCTGCACAGCCTACACACATGCGACCGTGCTTGTCAGCCAATTCGGAAATTATCCGGATTGTGCCGTCAACATACAGCGCCGTACCGGCGCATAGCTTCTACGATGTTCGATGGTGACACCATGTTGGGCCAGGGCCGCAAGATGTTCAGGGGTGGGATAACCCTTATGGCGGTCAAAACCGTATTCCGGATAAACCTGATGCAAGCGCATCAAATCGCGATCACGGGCCGTTTTGGCGAGAATGGAGGCTGCAGATATGGCCGGTTCAGAAGCATCACCCTTGACGATGGCACGTGCGGGCATCAGTATTTTCGGACAGTGCAGTCCATCCACCAGCACTTCCGAAGGCAATATCGGCAATGCCTCCACCGCACGCTTCATGGCCAAAAGCGTAGCCTGCAGAATATTAATTTGATCAATTTCGGCGGCACTGGCCTGCGCGACCGCCCACGCCAGCGCATGCTCCTGAATAAGAACTTCAAGCGCTTCGCGGCGCCGCGCGCTGAGTTTTTTGGAGTCATTCAGTCCCTCGATCGGACGTGCCGGATCGAGGATAACGGCGGCGGCAAATACGGCACCTGCCAGTGGTCCACGACCGGCTTCATCCACTCCGCATACCAGCAAAGCTTTGTTCATCTGCTCTCCAGAAACGGCAACACAGCTTCTGCCATACGTTCAGCGGTATTGCATTTGAGCGCCGCGTGCTGCAGAGCAAATTCAGCCTCGATGGCCTCGCGTTTATCCCCGTCTGCCAATAAATCAATCACGGCGTCGGCAAGTTTTTCCGGGGTCGCGTTTTCCTGCACCAGTTCGGGTACCACATCGCGATTGGCAAGAATGTTGGGCAAACCCACCCAAGGCAGATAGGCTTTGCGACGCATGATGTAAGCAGTCAGTTTGGGTACCCGATAGGTAATGACCATCGGACGTTTAAGCAACGCAGCCTCCAGAGTGGCCGTGCCGGAGGCAACCAGTACCACATCGGCAGCGGTCATGGCGTAATCGGCATGACCGACCATGATGCGGACGGGCAACATGGTTTCACTGCTCCCCAATGCACGTTCAAAAATAGTCCGTGTAGCACGGCTGAGCAGCGGCACCAGGAAATTAACGTCAGGGTAGCGTGAATGGATCAGACGGGCGGTATCAACAAACAGCTGTGCATGGTGTGCCAATTCGCCAACGCGACTGCCCGGCAACATTGCCACGATCGGTTGCTGATGAGATAGCTTAAGCCGATCGCGCATCTCGCCGCGATCAGGATCGTCGGGCAGCATGTCAGCCAGCGGATGACCAACGTAGCTGACCGGAATACCCGCCTTGCGATAAAGTGCTTCTTCAAACGGAAACACTACCAGCATATGCGAAACAGCCCGCGCTATTTTCCTGATACGCTCGCCACGCCATGCCCAAATTGACGGGCTGACATAATGCAATGTTGGAATGCCGCGCGCCTTGAGATCCGTTTCGAGCGAGAGATTGAAATCGGGTGCGTCAATGCCGATGAACAAATCAGGAGGATCATCCAGCATGGCACGTCTAAGCTTGCGACGGATACCGAGGATTTCGGGCAAGTGCCGTAATACCTCAATATAGCCATTCACCGAGAGCTTCTCCATCGGGAACAAACTGTGCGCACCCGCCGCAATCATTTTCGGGCCGGCTATGCCGACAAATTCGATATCCGGACGATATGTTTTCAGGGCAGTAATCAGATGACTGCCGAGCAGATCGCCTGATGCCTCGCCGGCGACTATGCCAATGCGGGGCGGTCGTGCAGCGGCCCCCATGTCAGCGAATAATGCCGCGATCGGCCTGGCTGAGAAAATCCACCAGCAACTGGACTTCCGGAACGCTTTGGGCCTGTTCGGCAAGCTGCTGTTGGGCCTCCTTGAAAGTCAGTCCCTCACGATACAAGGTTTTGTAGGCGCGCTTGAGTCCGGCTAACGCTGTTGCCGTGAAGCCGCGCCGCCGCAGACCCTCCCCATTGATGCCGTGGGGGGCAGCGGGCTGACCAGCCGCCATGATATAAGGAGGAATATCCTTGAACACCACACTCGATATCCCCGTCATGACATGGGCGCCAATTTTGCAAAACTGATGCACACCGGTAAACCCGCCCAGAATGGCGTAGTCCCCTACTGTGACATGCCCCGCCAGCGAAGCATTATTGGCAAAAATCGTATTGTTGCCGACCTGGCAGTCATGCGCCAGATGGACGTAAGCCATGATCCAGTTGTCGTTGCCGATACGTGTCACGCCCGTATCCTGCGCAGTACCCAGATTTAAGGTGCAGAATTCGCGGATGGTATTGCGATCACCTATCTCCAGCCGGGTCGGCTCTCCTGCATATTTCTTGTCCTGCGGAATTTCTCCGAGCGAATTGAACTGGAAGATATGATTCTCACGACCAATCAGGGTGTGTCCGTTAATGACCGTATGCGCGCCTACCGTGGTGTCATCGCCGATGACTACATGCTCACCGATTACGGCATAAGGGCCGATACTGACATTGGTACCAAGTTGCGCACCGGGATGAATAATTGCACTGGTATGAATCATGTTTCAGCGTAATGTAGCCATCATTTCAGCTTCCGCCACGCGCTGCCCATCGACTTCGGCATAAGTCGCATATTTCCAGATACCCTTGAGATTACGCAGGATTTCCACATGCAGTATAAGTTGGTCGCCGGGCATTACCGGTTTTTTGAAACGTGCGGCGTCAATACCGGCAAAATACACTACCGAATCTTCGCTAGGCGTATCGGCAACCGTCTTGAAAGACAGGAGCGCTGCCGCCTGCGCCAGTGCCTCCAGAATCAACACGCCAGGCATGACTGGATGTTTGGGGAAATGGCCTGGGAAAAACGGCTC
>JBDSHM010000085.1:0-2352 GCA_039918495.1 Sulfuriferula sp.
GGTGCCCCGGCATTGCAAATGACGGGTTCCACTCACCTTGCCAAAGTTGTTCAATCGGAATTGATTCGGAAGATGGTTCTTCTGAGATACGCGAATTAGTCGCAGGCAGATCATTCCCCCAAGGAAGTACAACTGGTTTGATCGGTGGCAGTTGATCCGCATATTTTTTTGCAAATCCGAAATCGCGTTCGTCGTGCGCCGGCACCGCCATCACCGCGCCGTCGCCGTAGCTCATCAGCACGTAGTTGGCGACCCATACCGGGATGGTTTTTCCAGTGAGTGGATGGATGACCTTGATGCCGGTATCCATGCCCTTTTTTTCCATCGTCGCCATGTCGGCCTCGGCGACACTACCCTGCTTGCATGCAACGATGAAGGAGGCAAGTTCGGGATTGTCGGCAGCTGCGCGGGTGGCGAGTGGGTGCTCGGCGGCGACGGCGCAGAAAGTCACGCCCATGATAGTGTCGGCGCGAGTGGTGAACACCCATAGCTTTTCGTCATGGTCATCGAGCTGATATGGAAAGGCAAAGCGCACGCCGACGCTCTTGCCGATCCAGTTGCGCTGCATGGTTTTGACCTGTTCCGGCCAGTTCGGCAGCGTATCCAGACCGCTTAGTAGTTCGTCGGCATAGGCGGTGATGCGCATGAAGTACATCGGAATGTCGCGTTTTTCCACCAGCGCGCCGGAACGCCAGCCGCGCCCGTCGATGACCTGCTCATTGGCGAGCACGGTATTGTCCACCGGGTCCCAGTTGACCGACGCAGTTTTCTTGTAGATCACGCCTTTCTCGAACAGGCGCGTGAACAGCCACTGCTCCCAGCGGTAATACTCGGGCTCGCAGGTGGCGAGTTCGCGCTCCCAGTCGATCGCCAAGCCGAGGCTCTTCAACTGGCTGCGCATGTGGTCGATGTTGGCGTAGGTCCACGCCGCAGGCGGCACGCCGTTTTTCAGTGCGGCGTTTTCCGCAGGCAGGCCGAACGCATCCCAGCCCATTGGCTGCATCACGTTATAGCCCTGCATGCGGTGGAAACGCGCCAGCACATCGCCGATAGTGTAGTTACGCACGTGCCCCATGTGCAGCTTGCCGGAGGGATAGGGGAACATCGACAGGCAATAGTACTTGGGCTTGTCGGAAGACTCGACGGCCTTGAAGGCGGCGGTTTCGATCCAGCGACGCTGGGCGTCTGCCTCGATTTTCTGGGGTTGGTATTGGGCTTCCATGAGATGCGATAAGCGGCGCTGGCAAAAGTGCGATTATACCCTGCCGAACTGGCAGGTGCGTGACAGCGGGATAGCTTAAAAGTTATACTGCCGCGATTATATTCGGCTTTTCCATAGTTATTAACTGGAGCGCATCATGTCCAAGAAACACCCCGTTATCGCTGTGACCGGTTCTTCCGGCGCCGGCACGACCACCGTCAAGCGCGCGTTTGAACACATTTTCCATCGCGAAAACATCAGCTCTGCGGTCATCGAGGGCGACAGTTTTCACGCCCTGAGCCGCACCGAATTCAAAGTGGCGATGAAAAAAGCCGAGGCTGCCGGCAACAATCATTTCAGCCATTTCGGTCCCGAATCCAACCATTTCGACAAGCTTGAAGATCTGTTCAAAAGCTACGGCAAAAACGGCAAGGGCAAGAAACGCTATTACCTGCATAGCGATGAAGAAGCGGCGCAACACAATGCCCGTCTCGGTACCAAGCTGTCCGCTGGTGAATTCACGCCTTGGGAAGAAGTCCCCAGCGGTACCGATTTGCTGTTTTACGAAGGCCTGCATGGCCTGGTTTCTCACGGCAAGGTGGACGTTGCCAAACACGTCGATCTGGGCGTGGGCGTGGTGCCGGTCGTCAACCTTGAATGGATCCAGAAAATCCACCGCGATGCAGCCGAGCGTGGTTATTCCGCCGAAGTCATCGTCGATACCATCATGCGTCGCATGCCCGACTATGTGAATTACATCACCCCGCAGTTTTCCCGCACCCACGTCAATTTCCAGCGCGTGCCCACGGTGGATACCTCCAACCCGTTCATCGCGCGCGATATCCCGACGCCGGACGAGAGCCTGGTCATCATCCGCTTCAGTGACCACAAGGGCGTGGATTTTCCCTACCTGATCAACATGATCCACAACTCCTTCATGTCGCGCGCCAACACCCTGGTGGTGCCCGGCAGCAAGATGGGTTACTCGATGGAGCTGATCCTCGGGCCGATGATCGAAGACATGATCGCTGCCCAGAAGAAAGCCAGATAATTGTCGCTGGTGACAGGCAACATGCCGCAATAAAAAAGCCGGGTTCGCCCGGCTTTTTTATTGGGATTGTGATTGGGCGTACAGCATTCGTTAAAAGATC
>JBDSHM010000086.1:0-5978 GCA_039918495.1 Sulfuriferula sp.
CATATGTATTGATAATACAGACCGGCTCAGGCTAAGGATAGCCACATACGACCGGTAACTTCACCGAATGGCTGCTTTGGAAGAAATTTCTGAATGTCTGAAATGGCCGACAAACAGACATTCCATATAGCCACGCTAGCTGAGAAAGTCATTGCATCGGTGGCAGAATTTAATGGAATCCGCAGGCTAGTGTGGAAAATCTGCGAACTCATCGCGCACTGCGTACTCTATATCCAATTGTCCATTCGCGTTGCCATGCACCAGCTCCATAGTTTCTCTCCGATTGCCGATGTTCGGGCGCGCGTGCTGATTCTGGGCAGTATGCCCGGCAAGCTGTCATTGCAGGCGCAGCAGTATTACGCGCATCCGCGCAATGCATTCTGGCCGATCTTGGGTGAACTGGTGGGCGCAGGCCCGGACTTGCCATATGCTGCGCGACTGCTGGTGCTCAAGCGCCACGGTATCGCGCTATGGGATGTGCTGAAGTCATGCACGCGGGAGGGGAGTCTGGATTCCGCAATTGACGATGCTTCCATCATCGCCAATGATTTCGCAACGTTCCATCGGGAACACCCGCATATCACCCATGTTTTTTTCAATGGCGCAAAAGCCGAAGCCTGTTATCGTAAACATGTCTTGCCCGGTCTTGGCGCGGCGGCCCGGCTGCACTATCAACGCCTGCCCTCTACCAGCCCTGCACATGCCGCGTTGAGTCAGGCGCAGAAGCGCCAGGCCTGGGAAATCATCCGGCAGCAGACGCTGGTTAGCCAAGCTCATTTACCGGCGGGCCAAGGGATATAATGGACCGGCTTTCTGCACATTCAATTTCAAGGACATCACCATGCTCATTACCTTTCGTACCGACGCTTATGCCGATATCACCATGTTTGGCGATATGGCACTCAACATGCTCAAATTGATGGGGCATAGCGCTACGGTGCCGGGTGCCGTACTGGCGGCCGATGTGCCGGCAGCCTTGCAGAAATTGCAGGCTGGTGTCGCAACCAGCGCGCCGCAATCCGGCGCGGCGGATGCTGACAACGGCGACGAGCCTGCGGTGAGTTTGTCGCATCGCGCATTGCCGCTGATCAAATTGCTGGAAGCGGCGGTGGCCGCAAAGGCCGACGTGATGTGGGATCAATAATTGCGTTGATTGATCTTTGCGCTGTAATTTTAGATTGAATCGGGTGACCCTGTGACTCAAATGCGCAAGCCCGGACTGGTGAACGGCATGCTGGCCTTGTTGCTGGCCGCCGTATTGTGGGGCGGGATGTTCCCGGTGGCCAAAGCGGCGCTGGCGACACTGGATGCCTATTGGCTGACGCTGGTTCGCTATGGCAGCGGCGCATTGTTGTTTGTGGCGCTGCTGGCGGCGATCGAGGGGCGTGCCGTGTTGCGCTTTGAATCGCGCATCCTGGCGTTGTGGATTTATGGTACGGCGGGCTTTGCCGGTTTCAGCATTCTGGCGTTTTTGGGGCTGGCGCATTCGCAACCGGAGCATGGCGCCATCATTTTAGCGCTGATGCCGCTATTGGGCGTGCTGGTGAATGCAGTGTGGCGCGGCGTACGACCTACGCCGGGCAATATTGCGGCCATCGCGCTGGCTTTAGGCGGGGTTGTGCTGGTCATTTCCAAGGGTCATCTGTCTGCACTCACGCAGGGGGGTGAAGCCCTCGCCGATTTGTCGATCCTGGCTGGCGCACTGTGCTGGGTCATTTACACCATCGGAGCGCAGGATTTTCCTGGTTGGTCGCCGTTACGCTACACCGCGCTGAGCTGTCTGATGGCGGTGCCCAGTATCGCGGCCATTACGCTGCTGGCAACGCTGGCCGGCATGGCGCATGTTCCTTCAACGGCTATGCTGACCGGACTCGCTGGCGAATTGATTTATCTGATCATGTTCGCCGGGGTCGTGGCGGTGCTGGCGTGGAACATGGGTATCAAGCGGGTAGGGGCCAGCGGAGTGCTGTTTATCAATTTTGTGCCGGTAACGGCACTGATCATTGGCTGGTTTCAAGGCCATCGCCTGAGCGTGGCAGAATTGGCTGGCGCGCTGATTGTCATGGCTGCATTGGTGCTGGGTAATCTTGGCCGGCGTCCTGTGGCACGTGAGCCCCAATCTGAATTGTGCCGTTGCAATGCCGGTGAATAAACGCGCTGCCGCCGCGCAGAACAGGATACCGCAAGCCATGCCTCGTTTGCCGATACGCCCGCTTTTTCGCCAGCTGCAGATACTGGTGTTGTTACTGGCATGGAGTACGGCCTGGGCGGGCAATGATGTGCTGCCGCAATCGGTGCAGACCGCATTGCGTCAGGCCAATATCCCGGCCAGTCATGTCGGTGTCGTTGTTTGGCAGGTGGGCAAAAGTGCGCCGTTGTTGAGGCATGATGACACGCTGTCATTCAACCCCGCATCGACCATGAAGCTGGTGACCAGTTATGCGGCGCTTGAACTGCTCGGCCCGGCCTATACCTGGAAAACCGGAATTTATACCGACGGCAGCCTGGATGATGGCGTGCTGACCGGCAATCTGTACATCAAGGGCGATGGCGATCCGCAACTTACGCTGGAGCGCTTCTGGCTGCTGCTGCGCGAGTTACGCAGCCGTGGCGTGCGCGAGATTCGCGGTGACCTGATCCTGGATCAAAGTTATTTCAGTTTGCCCGACGCCGATCCGGCGCGCTTCGATGGTGAGCCGGGGCGTGCCTACAATGCGATCCCCGCTGCGCTGATGGTGAATTTCAACAGCACGACGCTACGGCTTACCCCAACGGCCGGCGGCGTGGCTGCCTACGCCGACCCGTTGCCGCCGGGCATGCGTCTGGTCAATAAGCTGCAACTCGACAATGCGCCCTGTGGCGAGTGGCGCGATCGTCTCGATATCCAGTGGTTGCCCGACAACGGCAATAGCCGTTTGCAACTGAACGGAAATTACGCGGCGGCTTGCGGTGAGAAAAGTACCGCTTTCAATCTGGGCGACGCCAGCGTTGCCGTGGCGGATGCATTCCGCATGCTGTGGCAGGAATTGGGTGGGCGCTTCACCGGCAGTTGGCGGGTGGGCCAGGTGCCAGCCAATGCCCGGCAACTGATGGTATTCGATTCCACACCGCTGGCCGAGGTGGTGCGCAGCCTCAACAAATTCAGCAATAACGTCATGGCGCGCAGTTTGTTTTTAAGCTTGGGTGCCGTGACCAGCGGCGCGCCCGGCAATACGCAAAAATCCGCCGATGCGGTACGTAGCTGGCTGAGCGGCAAAGGGCTGGATTTCCCGGAGCTGGTGCTGGAAAACGGTTCCGGTTTGTCGCGCATCGAGCGCATCAGCCCGCATAGCATGGCGCGATTATTACTGGCCGCATACGACAGCCCGGTGTTTGCCGAACTTGAATCGGCACTGCCCATCGCCGCTGTGGACGGCACCATGAAATCGCGCGGCAAAAATACCGCACTGGCAGGCCATGCGCACATCAAGACCGGTACGCTGGAAGGCGTTAAAACAATTGCCGGATATGTGTTCGACAAGAGCGGCAAGCGTTTTGTGGTGGTATTCGATATTAACGACCCCAATGCGGCAGCAGGCGGCGCGGCACAGGATGCCTTGCTGGAATGGGTATACGGCGGCGGTTAGATGTGCAGATTCGTGCTTTAGCCTGGAACAGCAGCCCGAGAGTATGAGTATTTCGGGAGGCTGTTCCTTCGGTCAGCTTGTGGATGGCCGATATTTAATCGTCATGGCGCCCGTTGCCATGACCTTCGCCGTGTCCTTTGTCGTGACCACGGCCATGTTTTTCTCCATGATCGCCACGGTTTTCATCCCCGCGTTCCCTTCCTTGATCACCATGATCGCGATGTTTTTCATAGCCATGGCCTTTGTCTCTGCGATCATGATCCTCGCGATAGCGCGGTGCATACACATCGTTGTACCAGCGATCCTGCACGAAATAGACCGGTCGACCGCAGGCGTTGTATTCGTGGCAGTGTTTGCGCCAATGTTTGGCGTGACCTGGTGGCACATGCAGATAAATCGGCGGCGGTTCGCGATGATGACGCTCAATCATGACGGGCTGCGCATAAAGCAGTTGAGGCCGTGGATAGTTATTGCCGATGTTGATCTGACCGTAAAACCCCGGTTGACCGATATTGACTGAGACACCGACGTCGGCTGCAAGCGCCGGGCTGGCTGTGACGGCGACGATTGCGGCGAGCAGAAAACGTTTCATGAATGAACTCCTTGATGATAATTGTTATGCAGAGTGGGGGTTTGTCAGCGCCCTGACAGGTTATGATAAGCGCGTAACCGGGCGACGTATATGGGTGTAATGTCAGAAATGCCGTGGTGACGGGCTGCTCAGGCTTTGCCCAGACCGAAATCATCCCACATCGCATCCACACGCTGTTTCACGGCGGCATCCATGACGATGGGTGTGCCCCATTCGCGAGCCGTTTCACCCGGCCATTTGTTGGTTGCATCCATGCCCATCTTGCCGCCCAGACCGGATACCGGACTGGCAAAATCGAGGTAGTCGATCGGAGTGTTTTCCACCAGCAGCGTATCGCGTACCGGGTCCATGCGCGTGGTGATCGCCCAGATCACTTCTTTCCAGTCGCGAATATTGATGTCGTCATCCACCACCACGATGAACTTGGTGTACATGAATTGGCGCAGGAAACTCCATACGCCGAACATCACGCGCTTGGCGTGGCCGGGATAGCTCTTTTTGATGCTGACCACGGCCAACCGGTACGAGCAGCCTTCCGGCGGCAGGTAGAAATCGGCGATCTCGCTGAATTGCTTTTGCAGCAACGGCACGAAGACTTCATTGAGTGCCACCCCGAGTACGGCGGGTTCGTC
Source organism: Sulfuriferula sp. (assembly GCA_039918495.1). GTDB lineage: Bacteria > Pseudomonadota > Gammaproteobacteria > Burkholderiales > Sulfuriferulaceae > Sulfuriferula. Next base: position 4,851 of record JBDSHM010000086.1, read on the forward strand.
GGGCGGTTTGCCGGTATAGGTGCTGTGATAAATCGGGTCGCGACGCATGGTGATGCGTTCAATGGTGAATACCGGAAAGCTGTCCACCTCGTTGTAATAGCCGGTATGGTCGCCGAACGGGCCTTCCTGTGCCATTTCGCCGGGATGGATGACGCCTTCCAGCACGATCTCGGCGCTGGCCGGGACCTGCAAATCGCTGCCGAGGCACTTCACCACTTCAGTCTTTGCACCGCGCAGCAGCCCCGCAAACTGGTATTCGGAGAGCGAATCCGGTACCGGCGTAACCGCGCCGAGGATGGTGGCCGGATCGGCGCCCAACGCGACGGCGACCGGAAACGGCTGGCCCGGGTGTGCCAGCTGGAATTCGCGGAAATCCAGCGCGCCACCGCGATGCGCCAGCCAGCGCATGATGACCTTGTTGGGCGCGATGACCTGCTGGCGGTAGATGCCCAGATTCTGGCGTTTTTTGTGCGGTCCGCGGGTCACCGTCAAACCCCAGGTGATGAGGGGGCCGGCGTCACCGGGCCAGCAGGTTTGAATCGGCAGGCGGGTCAAGTCCACCTCGTGACCTTCCCAGACAATATCCTGACAGGGGGCGCTGTTCACTTCTTTGGGCGCCATGTTGAGCACCTGCTTGAATACCGGCAGCTTGTCCCAGGCGTCTTTCAGGCCTTTGGGGGGTTCCGGCTCTTTCAGGAAAGCCAGCAGCTTACCCACCTCGCGCAGTGCCTCGACCGAATCTTCGCCCATGCCCAAGGCGACCCGTCTAGGCGTACCGAACAGGTTGCCGAGTACCGGCATGGTATGGCCGGCAGGATGCTCGAACAGAATCGCGGGGCCTGCGGCTTTGAGTACCCGGTCGCAGATTTCCGTCATCTCGAGATGCGGACTCACTGTGACGCCGATACGTTTCAGCTCGCCGATTTTTTCAAGTTGCGCAATAAAGTCGCGCAGGTCTTTGTATTTCAAGCAAGCCCCCGGATGCGTGTCAACGTTGCTGTGGTGGAAGTGGTATGCAGGAATGGGATGGAATGCACCTGCCCGCCCCAGCCCAGCACTTCGCGGCTGCCCACCATGGCATCGACAGGCCAGTCGCCACCTTTGACCAGTATGTCGGGATGAATTAAG
>JBDSHM010000087.1:0-3493 GCA_039918495.1 Sulfuriferula sp.
ATGGCTTATCGAGTGGAACCGCAACCAGATCACCCAGTTTGAGCTCTTTAATCACGGTGGAGCCCGACACAATGGCCACGCCCAGCCCGGCCTCGACTGCGCCTTTGATCGCCTCGCGACTACCCAGCTCCATCACGATGTTAAGATCTTCCGGAGGCATGCCATTGTCCCGAAAATACTGATCTATCACTTCACGAGTGCCCGATCCGAGTTCGCGACTGATGTAGGGAATTTCGGCCAATTGATGCGGAGATATTTTAGTGAGTTTGGCAAACGCGTGATCCGGTCCGCAAATCAACAACAATTCGTCTTCACAACATGCTGATGTCGTCAGGTTCGGATGATGGGATGGTGCCTCGATCAGTCCGACGTCTAGACTGTGATCATTCACCCGATTTTCTATGGTTTCCGAATTGGCCACCGTGAGGCGGGCCTGCACTTGCGGAAATTTGGCTTTGAAATCCCCGAGAATGCGCGGCAGCATGTATTCCGCGATTGTAGTGGACGCTCCGATCATCAATGGCCCACTCATCTGTCCGGTCATTTCGGCCATGCGCGCTTCCATCTCGGCATTCAGGTCGAGAATTTTTTCAGCATAGAACATCGCCAGATCACCGGCTGGCGTCAACGCAATCTTGCCATGGGTACGTTCAAACAGGCGCGTGTTGAGATGTTCTTCGAACTGTTTAACCTGAAACGTTACCGCTGGCTGGGTCATGAATAGCAACTCGGCAGCTTTGGTGAAGCTAAGCTGCTTGGCGACAGTGTAGAATACTTGGATACGGCGATCTGCCATGGGTATGCGGACTTGAACAAGAATAATCCGTTATTCAATCACAATTTCTTTGATGAAGATAGACAGTTTTTATGAGTGATGCATGGAAACATCTGGATCTTGAGGGTGAAGGTCTACAGAGCGCGAACCTGCGTCTGGTACAGTTAATGAAACGCAGGCCGAAGGCCTACGGCCTGCTCGCTCTGTTTCCGCTGGGATTGCACCGAGCGTATCTGGAAGATATTCGAGGTGCCTGGATTTACCGTCTTGTCAGCATTGCGGCACTGCTTGCAGGGTGGTTTGAGCCTACTTGGGTAGCATTGCTCATGCTGGCTCTTCTCGCAGGCTTTGCGGCCTACGATATCCGCTGGATCGAGGATCGCGTGGCCGCCCTCAATAAAGCACTACGCATACAGGTATATAAAAGCAAACACAGCGCGGCTGCTCCCAAAGGATTTCGTGGTCGATACACCGACGACGATCTCGACGACTATCTCAAGGTTAAAGAGCAGGAACGCGGCGGCCACGTTTTACCTGGCACAGATCCAGCCTTGAATAATCGCAGCCGTGCGCCCTCTTTTGCAGATCAGGAAGCCATGCTCAAGGCACTGGCGGAATCCAAACAAAAAAATAAATCACAGTGAGGCCAAAATTTATGCGTAGGGAATTATTGCCATACCCTAACCCGACGACTCACTTCCACACCATGCCTGCATGAAACTCGGCTTCTATATTATTCTCAGCGCGCAGTTCTTATCTGCACTCGCAGACAACGCGCTGCTATTTGCTGCTATTGCCTTGCTCCAAAACCTGAATGCGCCATCCTGGCATACGCCCGTGTTGCAGGAATTCTTTGTGGTTTCGTATATCTTGCTGGCGCCTTTTGTTGGCGCGTTCGCTGACGCGCTACCCAAAGGCCGGGTCATGTTCATCAGCAACAACATCAAGCTGATTGGATGTTTTGCCATGCTGGCAGGGTTAAATCCCTTGTACGCCTACGGTATTGTCGGTTTTGGGGCCGCTGCCTATTCGCCAGCCAAATACGGCATCCTTACTGAATATCTCCCACCTGCCAAACTGGTCGCCGCAAATGCCTGGATGGAGGGCGCGACTGTTGTGGCCATTGTACTCGGCGCTATCCTCGGTGGATTGATGCTGAATGCCGACATTGCCGACCATATCCTTGCCTACCTACCCTTTCTGGGCGCCATCAGCGTGGCAAAACTCGCCATTGTATTGATTACGCTGCTTTATATTTCCGCTGCGCTGGCCAATTTGTTTATCCCATGCATCGAAATGGATCATCGCCCCCCCAAGCGGAACCCCCTGTTTTTGTTGCACGACTTCTGGCACAGCTTCAAACTGCTCTGGCGTGACCCACTTGGTCAGGTCACACTTGCCGTCACGACGCTATTCTGGGGGGCGGGAGCCACTTTACGTCTGGTCATCCTTACCTGGGCCGGACTGGTGCTGAAATACGACATGGAAAAAGCCACCCAGCTCACTGCCGTTGTCGCTGTAGGCATAGCAATCGGGTCGATAGTGGCAGGGCGTTATATAAAGCTGCAGGATTCCGTCAAGGTACTTCCGGCTGGCATCATTATGGGGGTGGTCGTTATAAGCATGATGTTTGTCAGCGACCCTTACATGGCTGCCGGGTTGCTGATGCTGATCGGCGCGCTAGGGGGCTTTTTTGTTGTACCGATGAATGCACTGCTGCAGCATCGTGGTCATCTGCTAATGGGCGCAGGCCACTCCATCGCGGTGCAGAATTTCAACGAAAATCTTTCCATTCTCGTTCTGCTCGGTTTCTACGCACTGATGGATCGCGCCGGCTGGCCGATGGATTGGATCATTATCGCGTTTGGCAGCTTTATCAGCCTGTCAATGCTGGCGATTCAGATACGCTTTCGTCGCATAGGGAGTATCCAGCACATTTAGGCGTGGAGAATGGCGTGCAGGTTGGCACGTCTTCATACGGCCCTATTCCAGTTAGTCAGCCTACTTCATGAAAAACTTCAGCTTCACGTTCTCAGCTTCGATGAGGTCATTTTCCCTGAGCAGAAACGGTTGGGAGCCGATGGATTTCCCGTTGACCCTCGGGTGTTTTTTTCCTTCCACATGCGTCACATAGTAACCTTGGGGGCGACGTGAAACCATCATCACCTGCACGCCGGCCTGACCGAAAGTTTTTAAGGGGCGGCTGATCAATATCTCCTCTTCAGGTTGCGATGCCTTCATATCTTTCACACCACCCAACGGAAAGCTGGTTTTTACGGTACGTGCAGAAAGTGTCGCCGTCGCCAATTGCGGCTTGTTATCCAAACAATCTTTCTTGGGCAAGGGATCCACGAGCAACTGCGCCGACTTCATGATCATTGTTTTGTCAAAATCCATGCCTGACATTGCGCGCTGATTGACATATTTCACCTGATAACCGCTCAGTTCGATCACATCGTTATTTTGTAAAATTTGCCTGGCTATCTTTTCTCCATTGACCAATACGCCATTGGTGCTTTCGGCATCCTCCAAAACATGATCATTGCCGACGGTGAGAATGACTGCGTGTATATTGCTGACACCAGCCCCTTCCAGGGCAATATCGTTGTCTTGCTTCCGTCCAATGACAAACCTCACCTTATCAAGGAAATAATGTCCACATGTTTCGCCTTCGAAACTCACTATTAATTTCGCCATATCGGTTTATCCTAAAGACTT
>JBDSHM010000088.1:0-1888 GCA_039918495.1 Sulfuriferula sp.
CCGGGCTGCCCCTTGAGTTTGCTGAACTCACGGAATCCCGCTTCAAAAATACGTTCCAGCTCCCCCGCCTGTTTCCAATCCTGAGTGGCGCGCTTGAATAGCGTTTGCAAGTCCGCTCCGCTCCAGAATTCCTTCTCGAACGCCTCGGCCAGTCGGGTGGCGCGCCGAATGGCGAACATTTTTATGAAAATATACCACCACGACATGAACGACGCGACGAGTAACAACCCCATCACCAATTGCACTGCCAGACTGGCGTTGCCGACCAGTGCCAACATGGAAAGATCCTGGCTTAACCCGATATTCACGCTATTTTTTCCAATGCCAGTAAAAGATTGTCCGGTATTTTAACCGGTTTGAATGACAACGAGCTGACGCATGCCACCTCGGTTTCACCCCCTACAAGTAAATTCTCACGTATAATATTCTGGGCGAAAACAATACGACACTGACCAAAGCGCTTGACCGTGCTAACCACGCGGAGTTCATCATTAAAACGCGCCGGTTGCCGATATTCCACCGCAACGCGTCGCACCACAAACATCACTTCATGTGCGGCAATCAGTTCGGTCTGCTCAAATCCAAGCGCGCGCAGCCACTCGGTACGGGCGCGTTCCATGAATTTGAGATAATTGGCGTAATACACCACACCGCCGAAATCGGTATCTTCGTAATAGACCCGCACTGGCCATACAAACTCAGACATCGCCATCCCATAATTCCGCTGCTGCTGTCTTGCCGGGCGCAGCCAAACCAAAGTGGCGATAGGCCATGGCCGTCGCCATTCTACCGCGCGGCGTGCGCTGCAAATAACCCTGCTGGATCAGAAAAGGTTCGAGTACATCTTCGATGGTATCGCGCTCCTCGCCAATGGCCGCAGCAAGATTATCCAACCCGACCGGACCGCCGTCGAACTTTTCCAGCACGGCGGCGAGCAGTTTGCGATCCATCACGTCCAGACCGGCGCTATCCACGTCCAGCATCACCAGTGCCGCATCCGCCACATTGCGGCTGACGATGCCGTCGGCGCGTACTTCCGCATAGTCACGCACCCGCCGCAGCAAGCGGTTGGCAATACGCGGCGTGCCGCGTGAATGACGCGCGATTTCAAATGCACCGTCATCGACAATGCTCATCTCCAGCAAATGCGCGGAACGGGCAACGATGCGGGTCAATTCTTCGGGTGTATAAAACTCCAGCCGGGCAACGATGCCGAAGCGGTCGCGCAGCGGGTTGGTGAGCATGCCCGCGCGGGTAGTCGCTCCAACCAGGGTAAATGGTGGCAAATCGAGTTTGACTGAACGCGCCGCAGGCCCTTCGCCGATCATGATATCGAGCTGAAAATCCTCCAGCGCCGGATAGAGTATTTCTTCCACTACCGGCGACAGGCGGTGAATTTCGTCGATGAACAGCACATCGTTGGGCTCGAGATTGGTCAACAAAGCCGCCAGATCGCCAGCGCGTTCCAGTACCGGCCCGGAAGTCTGACGCATATTCACGCCCATTTCCCGAGCGATGATATGCGCCAGCGTGGTCTTGCCCAGCCCGGGCGGGCCGAACAACAATACATGATCAAGCGATTCCTGCCGTTTGCGCGCTGCCTCGATAAATATACTGAGCTGTCCGCGTGCCTTCTCCTGACCGACATATTCGGACAAGTTTTTGGGTCGCAATGCGCGTTCAATTTGTTCCTCTACCACGTTTTGCGCAGCGGGAGCGATCAGTCGGTCGGTTTCGATCATGTTTTCGAGAGCAATTTAAGCGCCTGACGTATGCCGTCTTCCACACTGGCTGTGGCCGCCAATTGACGCACGGCGTGGGTGGCTTCGCGTTCATTGTAACCCAGCGCCAGCAATGCGTTCAGCACGTCGCTACCGGCACCCGCCAC
>JBDSHM010000089.1:0-2359 GCA_039918495.1 Sulfuriferula sp.
TTAGCATTTGGCATTGGTTGATCGTTCTGGCCATTGTACTGGTGGTATTCGGTACCAAAAAACTGCGTAATATCGGTGGCGATGTGGGTGGTGCAGTCAAGAGCTTTAAGGAAGCAATGAAAGAAGGCGAACAGCACAAAGTGGATGACGCCCCCAATCATGGCCAGACCATTGAGGGCGAAGTTAAAGAAAAAACCAAAGTTTGAGCGTAATTAACGCAGGTTGAATTATGTTTGATATCGGATTTTCCGAGCTGGCAGCGATCGGCGTGGTTGCGCTGATTGTGATCGGCCCAGAGCGTTTGCCTAAGGTTGCGCGCACTGCGGGGCATTTGCTTGGGCGTTTGCAACGCTACGTATCGACAGTTAAAGCCGATATCAGTCGCGAAATGGAACTCGATGAATTAAAGAAAGCGGGTGAGCAATTCAAGCAGAGCCTGGAACAAACCGAAAGTAAAATTAGCGGAGAAATTGCTGACGCGCAAAATGCCATAAAAGGTATTGTGCCCTCAGATGTCGAGGCTACTCATTCCGTCGCGCAAGATTCGACCCACGCTGAGTCCCCTTTCATTGATTCACCTCAAGCTGAGCTTGAATTGGAACCGGTCAGTCCTTCACAGCATCGTCAAGTTATGCCCAACTCCAATAATTCCAAAGCATGAGCAACACCACCGCGCAGGACACATTCATCTCCCATCTGATCGAGTTGCGCGACCGCCTATTGCGCTCCGTCATTGCGGTGATCCTGGTATTTCTTGCTTTGTTCCACTGGGCCAACAATCTTTATACCTTATTGGCTGAGCCACTCTTGCACGCCTTACCCAAAGGTGGTCAGCTCATTGCCACAGAAGTCACTGCGCCGTTTTTGGTACCTGTCAAAGTCACCTTGATGGCTGCCTTCCTGATCTCTTTGCCGTATGTGTTGTATCAGATATGGGCATTCATAGCGCCAGGCTTGTATTCACACGAAAAACGGCTTGGCATCCCGCTCATTGTGGCTAGTGTGATCCTGTTTTTCTGTGGTATGGCATTCGCCTATTTTCTGGTTTTCCCGGTGGTATTCGGCTTTATTACCGGCGTGGCGCCAGTGGGCGTCGCGGTGATGACGGATATCAGTAAATATCTGGATTTTGTGATGACCATGTTCCTGGCCTTTGGCATCACTTTCGAAGTGCCTGTTGTGGTCGTAATACTGGTCAAAATTGGTTTGGTAAACGTGAGCAAGTTACGTGAAATTCGCCCTTACATTATTGTGGGCGCATTTGTCGTTGGTGCAGTTCTGACTCCGCCAGATGTGATTTCGCAGACCATGCTCGCCGTGCCGTTATGGTTGCTGTATGAACTGGGTATTATTGCTGCCAGTTTTATTTCCACAGCAAAACCAGTAGAACCCGAAATTTATCATCCTCTTTCGGATGAGGAGATGGATCGCGAGCTTGATGGGATTGATTCGGATTCCGACGGTAAACGTAGCGATAAATGATTTCCTAAGCCGGGTTAGCTACCCGCATTCTTTCGTTCTGCTCTCACGCTTTTTCTTGCTGTTCGTAAAGTTCTCGGCCACGCCAGAGGAACATAAAAATTCGTGCGCACTGAAAAAGTGCACTTATTTCTGATATGCACAAAATAAGTGCATATTCTTGACTGTTTTTGACATAAAAATAACTAACTGATTGTTATTAATAATATAAAAATATTGGTTCATAAATTGCTTTAGAAGTTTGGATTCTCATTTGGAGGCGGTATGGAAAATTTAAAAAATTCCAGCGATGTACTGTTTATTTTGCTGGGCGCCATAATGGTATTGGCGATGCATGCCGGGTTTGCATTTCTTGAACTGGGGACAGTGCGCAAGAAAAATCAGGTGAACGCACTGGTAAAAATCCTGACTGATTTTTGTATTTCAACAATTGCTTATTTCTTTATTGGCTACACGATTGCTTACGGTGTCACGTTTTTTAGCAGTGCCGAAATACTCGCCGCTAAAAGCGGCTATGAACTGGTTAAATTCTTTTTTCTGCTGACTTTCGCCGCTGCAATTCCAGCCATCGTTTCAGGTGGGATCGCCGAGCGAGCCAAATTTACCCCGCAACTTGCAGCAACATTTGCGCTTGTGGGTTTTGTTTACCCGTTTTTCGAGGGTATCGCCTGGAATAATAATTATGGTTTTCAGAATTGGCTGAAAATCAGTTTCGGCGCAAATTTTCATGATTTCGCAGGTTCCGTGGTCGTTCATGCAGTCGGCGGCTGGATCGCCTTGGTGGCCGTGTTGCTGTTGGGCGCAAGGCATGGGCGTTATCGTAAAAACGGCGAGATTGCTGCCCATCCACCTTCCAGTATTCCTTTCCTGGCGCTGGGTG
>JBDSHM010000090.1:0-6887 GCA_039918495.1 Sulfuriferula sp.
TCAATCAACCCGGACTCCTTCGGAGCCGGTTATTTTTGCGTTGGGCGTCACTATCCCGTGCGCCTCGTTGTACTCGGCCTGGTATGCGTCAGCCGCAGCATCCATGCTGCCTTTGTTTATGTGCAGGCAGTCCAGCGGGTGGCTGGACGTTCGGGTGTATAGCCGACCGCCAACACGCTCGCACAGCCCAGCTTTTTCGCACAGCACCGGGTAGTGTTTTTTCAGCCACTCCACAGCATCCCTTCTCACTTCCACGTATTCATTGAACATACTTTCCTCCGATTAACCAGCCGCCCAACAAATCATTCAAGCGCGACGGCTACGCCGCGCCTTAATTCAAGCGTTGGGCACCATGATCCACAGGCGCACATTTCCGTTCGGCGCGAACGCCACAGCAGCTTCAACAACCCGTAGGGCATCAACATCAATCGTCTTGCGTGCCGCTCGATTGGCATCCCCTGCATCTTTGTGAAAGCTGCGAAAAAACCAGTGGCCATTTCTTCCGGCTGTTACGACAAATCCATCTTCAGTAATGCCCATCGTTCCGTTCTCCATTGGTAAGTGCCGTCCAACCAGTCAATCAACCAGGACAGCTTCGCTGCCGGTTATTTCTGCGTTAGGTGCCGGTCTTTCCCGGCTGTCATCACGACAGGGACTCTCATTTATTCCCCGGCTGGGAGAGATCCACGGGACACCGATGCTCTGGTGTTTCTAGCTGCCGCCTTCGTCAGCCGTGGTGTATGTGCCGGGCCAGATGCCCACCGCTGCCGTGAATTTGTGGGCCAGCGGTCGTGGTGCTGTTCATATAGGTCAGCACCTAACCCGTCATTCCAGCGGACGGGCGAAAAGCCGCCCGCCCCTGAATTCAAACGTTGGGCGGCAACAACCCCAATTCCCGAGCAGTTGAACGCGGCAGCGCAATAGTGACCGTCGCGCCGCCGTCGCTCGTTTCAAGCTCTACCTGCACGCCATCAAGGCGCAGGTATACGGGCATATCGTCCTCGCGGTCGAGAACATCATCGTAGAGGTGGTAGCCTGGGCCATCGACTGTTTGCTCTTTCCACTTGATGCTCATTTTTGTACTCATGGCTTCATTCCGGCATTTCTTCGACTTCATGCACGGTAGCCACACACAGAACTTCACTACCTGGATGCGCTGCACGATCTGCCAAATACTGTTGATTAATCTCGTTTGCGCGCTGCAATGCTTCAAGCTCATCGCTGAACACAATTACATCGTCCGGGCCGGCAATTCTAACTTCCCATATCTTCATTAAATCCCCTGCTCTTTTATATAGTTTTGGCGCCATCTTGCTCATGGATTAGGTGCCAACCAGCACACGCACTGCTGACCTTATTTCTTCCAGTGGCTTCATGCAGGTTTTGCATGGCTTAATTGCTATGTGCTGCTCTACCATAGCTGCACCGGTGGGCTCTCCTTCTGCATGCTTACCGAATCCACCCGGCAAATCATATGAAAGCTCCAAATTTTCGCCACACACTGCGCACACCATCTTGGTGATCAAAAACTGTCGCATATCAAACCCCTTGGTTTGCCGACTCATGCGCGGCCAGGCTATTGCGCAACTCACGCAGCCATCGATTACGAGCATGGGTACGCGCTATTTCTTTATCGTGTTCCTCGTCGTAGCGTTCAAATTGCATTTCCAGTTCCATCATATTTTTTTTACGCCATTCCTCACCCGTCAATCTCAGCGGAACTTGCTCTTTGTAATAGGTATCATTGCAGTCATAAATTAATGATGTATTGATCTGCTCTATCATGAATTCTTTGAACTCAAGATGATCTTCTGTTGGCGGTTCCCACGCTTTGACCTGCTCAAGCATGGTGCTGTATTTATGCCGCAGCATAGCAATGCCCTGTATCGCATCAGCACGCGCAGCCAATTCTGCCGAGTAGCTATCAATAGCCGCCTTTTCCACGTCGCATAGGGGCATGCAAAGCAGGGCTTCCATCTTGTCGCTGGCCTTATTCTTCTCGTCGGCATAGTACGGGCTTGGCAAAAACCACTCTGGTATGGTTGCATCAAGCGGTTTATCACGCATCAATATCAATGCGCCCATGGCGCGCGCGCAACCCATTACAAAATCATTGAACGAGATATCGTTTGCAATTGCGGCGGTATAGGATGTCGGCATATCAATTACTCCATTCTTTATGAAATCAATGTTTGGCTGGCTGCGTGATCAAGCTTTTGGGCAAAGGGGTTTTCAGTTCCTCCAATGCCATTTCAAGCCAGCCCTCGACGAATTTATCGCCTTGAAGCGCACGCATTCCGTAGTAGGCTTGCATCATTAAAAACCCGAGTGCAAGCTCTCTGTCTTTTGTTGCGGGGAGTTGGTCCATTACATTACCTACCCCATCGATCACGATTTTTACAATCTGATCGTCATTGGCATTTTGTACTTCTACAAATTCCGTTTCCATTACAGACCTTTCTTCAATTGTTATTTTGGTTCAGGCAGCATTTTTGCTGAATGCACATGCTCAAGCACCGTCTTACCGTTTTGCAGCATAATCTGACCAAGAAATGCGCCTTCAAATGAAAGCACACCTGTTTCTATCGCTGTGATCTGGCCTTTGATCCAATCGCGCAAAATCGAGTACACAGCAATGCTGGCAATTTCCTTTGCCTTGGCCTCATGCTTAACCTTGGGTGCCTTGGTTCGATTGCTCCATGGGTGTTCCTTCAACCATGCCACGGCATAGCCGTTGATACTGGCTTTTACGCTCACTGGCTGACCGCGGTACTCAAACTGGATCAACAGTTCTCCGGCATCGTAATCCAGCATTTGCCCAAACTTGGAACAGCCAAAGCTGCGCAAAATCTTCTGCATGTCCTGTACTGCGCGCTCACCGCTGGTTGTATTTTCGTATGGGAGTGCCATACAGTCCTTTCGGTTAAAAAATTAAGTCAGCCGTTGCATGATTTCCCATGTTTACTTGCTGACAGCCATGGGTTTTCGTGCGCCATATCTGCATGTCCTTCGCGGCGGGATATGGGTAACGATCATGCCTTTCTTCCAAGTCGCTGTACCTCGGATGATTCATAGGAGGTTGCTGTCTCCGCACGAAGCCGTTTTATTCTAAAAGGGGATCGAATCTTCCATATCGTCGAAACCAGACGGGCCGCTGCTTTCACTATTCGGCTTCCGTGCCGCTGGCGCGCGCTGATCCTCATACGGTCCATGCTGTGGCTTGTCGTCATTGCGCGGGCTGCCTAACATCTGCATCCTGTCTGCCACTATTTCGGTGGTGTAGCGTTCCTGGCCCTCTTTGTCCTGCCAATTGCGAGTCTGGATGCGGCCTTCTACATACACCTGACTGCCCTTTTTCAGATACTGGCCCACTACTTCGGCGGTTTTTCCGAAAAACGATACGCGATGCCATTCGGTTTTCGTCTGCTTCTCGCCCGACTTGTCTTTCCAGTTTTCGGTGGTAGCGATTGAAACGTTCGCTATCGCGTCACCGCTGGGCGCATAGCGAACTTCCGGGTCTTTGCCCAAGTTGCCTACCAGAATTACCTTATTGACCGATGCCATGGCATTAACTCAGCTTTGTGAAGGCATGGTGCGGCTTAATATGCTGCTGCAAGTGCTTCCCAGCGGATTCAGCGGCAGTCAGTGCGGTAAATTTCTCGGCCGGCACGCCCTGGTAGTCATACACCCCGCCAGATTTGAACTCCACACGAAGCGTATTGGTTGCTGCACAGTGGCCCAGCGCCTTGATCTGGCTTGACGTACAGGGCTGCATTGTTGGATTTGGTTTCATGTTGTTTTCCTCAATAATGGGGATGCTTGCGCAGCCCCAGGTGTGGTTAATGTTTGCCGTTCAGAATCAGTATTTGCGTGGCTTTGCGAATGCGATCCACATCCTCACCGACAGCCGACTTCAAAGCGCGGTCCGGGCGGATTAACTCGTACCAGAACATCACCTTTCCATCGGTTTCTTTGTATTTCAGTCGGGCCTCAATCGGATAGGCGCTGGCGCTTCCATCGAATACCGGAATTCCGATCGTGAAGCGTGAGAACACTTGCATGCTGGTGCGGGTGTCCTTTTCCTCATCGTCGATGAACTCAAAGCGCGTGCCGCCTGACTGCATGTTGATGCGACTCTTAACGCGCTTTTCGGAATTCGCTTCAAATTCCATGGCCAAGGACAGCATTTGTGATCCGGTTGGCATGCCTTCGACGTTTGCCACATCGCCCAGGTTATCTTCCATCCAGCCAGCGAATTCAACTTGCGACATTTTTGCCGAATTCTTGCTTATCCAGCGTTTCCACTCGATAGACAGCGCAGGGTTGAAAAGGCAGGTATGGTCACGCCAGCCGGCTTCCATTGGCGCGTGATCGTCGAAAACGGCAGTGATATTGACCAGGCTTTGCGAAATGTCGATATGCGCATAGATAACCGTGCATCCGGCATCCTTGTGCATGTTCACGTAGTCAATAAAGCTGTCTGCGTTGTCCATGGTGACGCGCGCACGCTTGCGCAGTGGCGCTGGAAGGAATTTCTCAAGCGACTTTTCTGAAAACCCTTCTGGAATGACGATATAGGGTTCGCCATTCTGTGTGTTGAGGTAGCCATCCGCCCCAATCAAAGGGCTACGCGGCCCCGCCAGTGCGTAACCGTAATGCGCGGCAGCGTCTAATTCGCTGGTTTCATTGTCTCTGTTCATGGCTGGCCCTTATGATTTGGAAATGGGTTTGAGATCCGGCACCATTGCGGCAACTGGCCGTAGATCAAATTTTTTCTGCTTTGGATCCTCGGAAAGCAGATTACCCTCGGGGGTTGGCCATAGCAGGGATTCGGTCGGTGCGCCTTTCGGAACAATGGGCGTGACCTTTCCGGTTACCGCCATGGCGCCAGCAGTGGATGGGCGGATGCTGATTTTCAGTGTCAGGCTGCCGGCCTTGTTATATGCCGACACCCCCTTGACCAACTCGGCCAGGCTTTCGCTGGCGATTTCCAGCATATTGCCCATGCCGTCCGGGGTTTCGATATAGATATCCCGAAGCGATTCATTCAACGGTTTTGCCATTTCTGATTTCCTTTCTTGGTTGTAAAAATTACCGCTATGCGGCCTGCTGCAAATTGCGCGCTGCCTGGTACTTAATGAACTCGACAATGATTGCCCTTGCGGTGTTTTGCGCAGACTCTGATAAATTGCGCGTGGCGAGAAAGTCGGCGATGATGTCCTGATGGTCTACGATTGCCGCACGTAATGTTTCTGAGCTTGGCTTTTCAACGGACGGCGCCTTGGCCTGCGCTTGGTCAATCTGATACTCAAGCGCAACTTTGTTAAGTTCCGGAATCATAAGTGCTGCTTTGGCCATTTCAGCCTGCCGTTCCTGCGCAAGTTTCTCAGCCTCGGCGGCAAGTTTGGCGCGCTCAATCTCAGCATTGGCGCGCAATTCTTCTTCGGCACGTATGCGCTGGCGCTCGGCTTCCAGTTTTTCGGCTTCGACTTTTTTCTGTGCATCGATCCGGCTGTTGATAAGCAGCACAAAATCGTCGAGCGGCTTGGCTATTATTTGCTGCAGGTCCGGGAATAATGCAGACTGACCAGCCGCATGCTCTTTGCACCAGGCCAGCTTTGCGCGCACATCCTTGGCCACCGCATCGGCGGCGATGATGGAGTTGGCCAGCAAGGTGTTGATCGCATCCTGCATGCTGGCGTAGTTGCGCTTGTTTTTCAGTGCGCTGGCAAAGTCCGGTTGCGGCACATTCAATTCAATCGGCTTTGTTTCAGCGTAGAGCGCATTGATATGATCCCGATAATCCGCGTTTGCAGCTGCTACCATGGCGCGCTTCTTAATCAAGTCCTGGTCGATTACATCCTTTTCCAGTTTGAGTGCCGTTACGCGCAAATCCTCGCGCCAAGCGTCAATCAAGCGCGCTGCTTCACCGATGGAAAGCGTCTGTTCAAGCATGGCGTCTTTGGTCAGCGCCAGTTTTTTGATCGTGTCACGGAACAATGCAGCGGCTGCCTTGGCATTGGCAAAGTCTTGATCTGTCACCAAGGCGATAGCGCGCACTTCCGACAGCTTTTCCTGTAGCGCGATACCGAAGGACGTCATGTTGCTGTCGGTGATTGCGCCCTGCGCCTGGATGAACAGCGCTGGCAGTTCAATGGATATCTGCGCCTTGGGGCGCTCGGCAATCACGCATGGCGTATGCCCAACCAAGTCTTTGTGAAATTGTTCCCAGCCGGCGCGGATGCGTTCAAACCATACCGGATCAGGCAGAACAACCATGCTGTACATATTGTGTTCGCTGCCATCCGACACAGTGAAAATCCATTTTTCCGCACCGGTCACAAGCATGCACTGTTGTGGCTGGGCCATGTACTTGTCGGGCAATTCTCCAGCCATGACAGCCGCTGCCAATGCCTTGTTGTATTGCTTATGCTCCCAGCCAGTCGTGCCGGCCATTGTGAGACCGTCGCAGGATGCGCTCATACGTCCGCGTGAGTACACCTCGGGATAAAGCCGGATCCCATACTGTTCTTCAATAATCGGACGGGCCAGTGCTTCGACCTCATGGCCGTGGTCAAGGATATGCTCCT
Organism: Sulfuriferula sp.; assembly: GCA_039918495.1. Lineage (GTDB taxonomy): Bacteria > Pseudomonadota > Gammaproteobacteria > Burkholderiales > Sulfuriferulaceae > Sulfuriferula. Next base: position 6,591 of record JBDSHM010000090.1, read on the forward strand.
GCACCCAATCGCTGAACTGCTTGCCGACACCCGTCGCTTTCGCATCGAGCAATTCGGTGCGGGTTGCCAGATCAGATATCCCGAGCATCACAGCGGCCTCGCTGGCGCCGTCGTGCTCCAGTCGGAATGCATGCCATGCAGGTTCGCCCTGGATCAATTCGTGCTGGATCATTTCTTCCATTTTAATTTCCCTCCGATTGCCATGCATCAATTTGGAATTTCTGTTCATCGGTTAATACCATCCTGGTTGATGCGGTAGTGATGATGGATTTCGCCGTTTTCTTGCCGCCGCGCACC
>JBDSHM010000091.1:0-1523 GCA_039918495.1 Sulfuriferula sp.
CCTCCTTATCCAGTATGGCGCGGCCCTGAGTGATGTTTTCTTCAAAATGCAGATACTTGAACCAGTGCCGCACCTTTGCACGCGCGCGTTGAGTGACCAGATAACCGAGCGCCGGATTAAGCCAGTCACGACTCGGCGCCCCCTCCTTGACGGTGAGTATTTCCACACGCTGGCCGTTTTTCAACGGCGTATTGAGCGGCACCATGACGCCATCCAGTTTGGCACCCCGGCAGCGATGTCCCAGATCGGAATGCACATGGTAGGCAAAATCAACCGGGCTGGCGCCGGCAGGCAAATCAATCACGCGCCCCTGCGGGGTAAGCACATACACGCGATCCTGAAACAGTTCGTTCTTGAACATCTCGGCCAGTTCCACGCTGTCCGCCACTTCATCCTTCCATTGCAAAATCTTGCGCAGCCAGGCGATCTTGTCTTCAGTGCCCAATCCGGCACTATTGCCCTCCTTGTAGCGCCAATGCGCAGCAACACCCAGCTCGGCGTGTTTATGCATATCGAAGGTACGTATCTGCACCTCCAGCGCCTTGCCTTCCGGACCGATCACACCCGTGTGCAACGAGCGGTAGTCATTACTTTTCGGTTGTGCGATGTAGTCGTCGAATTCCCCTGTAATCGGCTGCCACAAATTGTGTACGATACCGAGCGCGGTATAGCAGTCGCGCAACTCCGGCACCAGAATGCGTACCGCACGGATATCGTAGAGCTGATCGAATTGCAGCTGCTTGCGCTTCATCTTGTTGATGATACTGACGATATGCTTGGGACGCCCGGTGACCTCTGCGGCTACATTCACGGCACGCAATTCGGTCTGCAACTTGCCCACCACATCGTGGATATAATGCTCACGGTCGAGACGCTTTTCGTCCAGCAAGCGCGCGATACGCTGGTAATTTTCCGGCTCCAGAAAACGGTAGGACAAATCTTCCATTTCCCATTTTAATTGCCATACGCCGAGGCGATTGGCCAGTGGCGCAAACAACTCGCGTACTTCGCGTGCCACCTGGGTACGCGCCGATTCGTCGTCACTCTGCACCAAACAGCGCAGGGCGTGGGCACGCTCAGCCAGCTTGATCAGTACCACGCGAATGTCTTCCACCATCGCCAGCAGCATCTGGCGCAGGCCCTCGGTCTGATTCTGTCCATCACGACGCTGCGTTTCACGCCCACCGACCAATTGTCCGATTTCATCCATGCGCACCACGCCGCGCGCCAGTTTGACTACCTGCGGATTGAGTTGTTCACTCAGCGTATCGTCCTGCCAATTGTCTCCCAGTCCGATCAGCAATGTGGCTGCCACACTATCGGCATCCAGATGCAGATCGGCCACTTGAGCAGCACTACCCAAAGCATGGCTGAGACGTGCTGCACCGAATCCGGTAACCTGATCCGGTTCGATCCGTATCAATTCGCCTGCGGCATGAATCAGCGCAGCGCCATTGTCGTCAAACTGCGCGGCCAGTCGCGTCAGCACCGCATCAAAATCAAGATTGTCATCACAGCTAGTG
>JBDSHM010000092.1:0-2084 GCA_039918495.1 Sulfuriferula sp.
ATTGGCTAATTTAACCAGATGCCTGCATGCCGCATTGAACAATGCCGGTTTGGCTTTCGACACTGGCAAACCATTTGTTCCACACATCAGCCTGATGCGAAAATCCTCGTGTGAAACATCCATACAATAACCCAAGCATTTGAATATGCAAGTACAAGAGTTTGCGCTGGTGCAATCGGAAATCACGAAGAGAGGCGCTCACTACACGGTGATGCGCCGCTGGCCACTGGTGTGAAGTCTCAGTGGCAGCGGTGTTGAAGTCGCACGTCAAAGATAGATACAGTGCTCCAGATGCCCGGTGAGCTCTTTGGGCGTGGCGCGCGTGTAATCCTTTTCTATGGTTTCGCTCACCAGGTTGCGTACATGGCCGCTCAGGCGCTGATTGAGTACGCCGATGAATGGCGAAGAAGCCACCATAATAAGCCGTTCATAGTGGTTGGCTGCTCGGCCGTGTTCCAGTTCTTTGGACAATTCCTGAGCAAAACGCTCAGCTTCGTGCTGTTTCGGATCGGTAGCCGATACGAACGATCCCTGTCCATTCCCGGAACCGGGATTGTGGCCAGGGCGGTCGGACACCAGATCCGAAGCTTTTTCCCGGCTTTCCGGGTGATTGAGTTCTTTGAAAAGCTGGAGCCCTTTTTTAGGGCCATTATTGAAATAGAGGCGGGCTAGACTTGCGTTCGCTACTACGATCCAGGTAGTGGTCATGGTTCCTCTTTTCGTTGCAATTAAACCGGCAAACGCTGTACAGCGAACTGCGCTGCCAGCAATCTGTGGGTTTGGGGTTCATGAAGGCGGTACAACTTAAAACTAGCACTTCAATTTGACCCGTCAAGCTTGTTCGAGGATGTGGCGTGCCGCTGCGTAGAAACCGGCAGGGTTGATGTTTTCAACAACAACGGGCGTTGTGTTGGTGTAATTGGGGTAGTTTTTTAGTGTGGATTTGCTGTACGCCGGATCATAATGTTTTTCCAGCAACGCCAGCACCAGCTCGTCCCACAAACCCTGTGCGGCCAGCGCGTTCCAGTTCGCAATGATCTCATGGCCATATAGGCCGATCAGACAATCAAGCTTGTCTTTGAGGATAGCGGGGTCGGCTAAAAAGTGGGCGTATTCCTCCTTGAGAAGCGCCACCCGCAAGGTTGTTGCTACTTCAACGCGCACGCAACACCCTTCACGCATACGTGCCAGCAGGGCATCAGGAACACGCAGCAAGCCGATTTTTTTGCTTTCGGCTTCGACATATATCGGCAGACTGGGATCGAATTGTTTGAGTGTCCACCATAATTGACTATCGAACATTTTTTGGGGTGGTTGCGGCGCATCCGGCAGATTGCCTAATACGGAGCCACGATGCGCGGCGAGCTCTTCAAGATCAAGCACTTGCGTGCCAGATTTCAGTAATTCTTGCAGCAAACGGCTTTTTCCGGAACCCGTTGGGCCGCACACCACCTGAAAATCGAAATGGTTCGGCAGGCTCTCCAGTTCGTCCATAACTGAGCGCCGGTAGGTTTTGTAACCGCCATTCAGCTGCGCCGTGTCAAAGCCGATCTGTTTCAATACATGCGCCATCGAACCGCTACGGTTGCCGCCACGCCAGCAATAGATCAGTGGTTTCCAGGTGCGAGGCTTGTCGACGAAGTGTTCTTTGAGATGACGAGCGATGTTATATGACACCAGTGCCGCACCGATTTTTTTGGCTTCAAAGGCTGAAATCTGCTTGTATATTGTGCCTACCCGTTCGCGCTCGGCATCATCCAATACCGGGAAATTCAAAGCACCGGGGATATGGTCCTGGGCAAATTCACCCGGCGAACGGACGTCGATAATCTCGTCAAATTCGGCTAGCTGTGCTACGTTTGCGAGCGGTACAGGTTTCATGATTATTTGCGGTTTAGCGAATCGCGCAGTTTATACGAGAGGGCAACAACAATGAACGACTCCCTGGCGCCAGCGCCTATCCGCCTGACAGAGTATTCTCACGGCGGTGGCTGTGGGTGCAAGATCGCGCCAGCTGTATTATCCCAAATTCTGGTTAATTCGGGCGCAGCACGTATCGTGCCGCCTGAATTGCTAGTCGGTAC
>JBDSHM010000093.1:0-6490 GCA_039918495.1 Sulfuriferula sp.
CCTCCTCCACCAAGATTTTATCAGGCGTCTAAATAACTATTTGACCAAAACCCAAGTGTGATTCGCCAGCGGATTTGAAGGTCTAATCTGCGTTGCCAATTGTTACCCCCAGCGCTTTACGCTAAAATTCAGCATTACCTGCGCCGTAAATCAACATGACCCGTTATATCTTCGTTACAGGCGGTGTGGTTTCTTCCCTGGGCAAGGGAATCGCCGCCGCCTCTCTCGCCGCCATTCTTGAATCGCGCGGCATGCAAGTCACCATGATGAAGCTGGATCCGTATATCAATGTGGACCCCGGCACCATGAGCCCATTTCAGCACGGTGAGGTGTTCGTCACCGAGGACGGGGCGGAAACCGACCTCGATCTCGGCCACTACGAGCGCTTTACCCATGCGCATATGAGCAAGCGCAACAACTTCACTACCGGCCAGATCTACGAGTCGGTAATCAAGAAGGAGCGGCGCGGCGAGTATCTGGGTGGCACGGTGCAGGTGATCCCGCACATCACCGACGAGATCAAGCTGCATATTCGCAACGGGGCGGCTGGGGCCGAAGTGGCGATTGTCGAGATCGGCGGCACGGTGGGCGACATCGAATCGCTGCCCTTCCTCGAGGCGATCCGCCAGATGGGTTTGCAAGAAGGGCGCAACAATACCTGTTATATCCACCTCACCCTGGTGCCGTATCTGGGCAAAGCGGGCGAGATAAAAACCAAACCTACCCAGCACTCGGTGAAAGAGTTGCGCGAGATCGGTATCCAGCCGGATGTGGTGCTGTGCCGTGGCGACCGACCGTTGCCCGATGAGGAGCGCCGCAAGATTGCGCTGTTCACCAATCTGGAAGCGGGCGCGGTGGTGTCTGTACATGACGTGGACAGTATTTATAAAATACCTGAAATGCTGCGCGAGCAGGGCATGGACGAGATCGTCTGCCGCAAGTTCGGCATTACGCCGCCACCCGCCGATCTTTCCATGTGGAATGGGCTTGTGGAGGCGTTGGAACATCCGCAGCACGAGATCAATATTGCCATGGTGGGCAAGTACGTGGGGCTGACCGAGTCCTACAAATCCTTGTCCGAGGCATTGATCCATGCCGGGATTCATACTCGCACCCATATCAATATCCACTACCTGGATTCCGAGCAAATCGAGAAAGACGGGATTGGCTGTCTGGAGGGAATGGACGCAATTTTGGTGCCGGGCGGTTTCGGCAAACGCGGCGTCGAAGGCAAGATCGCCGCGATTCGGTATGCGCGTGAAAAAAAGGTGCCTTATCTGGGTATTTGTCTCGGCATGCAGCTTGCCGTGATTGAGTATGCGCGTCACAAGGCAGGCATGACGGACGCTCACAGCACCGAATTCGAGCCCGCTACCACGCACCCCATCGTGGCGCTGATTTCCGAATGGAAAGATGCAGCGGGCCAGGTCGAAACGCGCAGCGAAGACTCCAATATGGGTGGCACCATGCGTCTTGGTGGACAGGTGTGCAAGCTTGAGGCCGATTCGCTCGCGCAGCATGTTTATGCGGCCAACGAAATTACCGAACGTCATCGCCACCGTTATGAAGTCAACAATGCGCTGCTGCCGCAATTGCAACAGGCCGGACTTAAAGTGAGCGGATTGTCGGCCAGCGACGGTTTGTGCGAAATGGTGGAACTGCCCGATCACCCGTGGTTCATCGGCTGTCAGTTTCATCCGGAATTTACTTCTACGCCGCGCGCCGGTCATCCGCTGTTCAAGGCGTTTGTCGAGGCGGCGCTTACCCATCAGCAGTCTGCAGCAGGTAAATACGCTGTAGCAGGAGGAACAGTATGAAACTGTGCGGATTTGAAGCAGGCCTGGATCAACCGCTGTTTCTGATCGCCGGCCCTTGCGTGGTGGAATCGCGCCAGATGGCGATGGACACGGCAGGTGCCCTGAAGGAAATTTGCGCCGAGCTGGGCGTGCCGTTTATCTACAAATCTTCGTATGACAAGGCAAATCGCAGTTCCGGCGTTTCGTTCCGAGGCCCTGGCATGAGCGCGGGTCTGCAGATTCTGGCGGATGTAAAAAAGGAAATTGGCGTTCCGGTATTGACCGACGTGCACAGTATCGATGAAATTGCCGAGGTGGCGGCGGTAGTGGATGTGCTGCAAACGCCCGCTTTTTTGTGCCGCCAGACCGATTTCATTCATGCCGTGGCCTGCGCGGGTAAGCCGGTTAATATCAAGAAGGGGCAATTTCTCGCCCCGTGGGATATGAAAAACGTGGTAGACAAGGCACGTACTGCCAATGGCGGTCAGGACAACATCATGGTGTGCGAACGTGGCGTGTCGTTCGGCTACAATAATCTGGTATCGGACATGCGCTCACTCATGGTGATGCGCGAAACCGGTTGTCCGGTGGTGTTCGATGCCACGCATTCGGTGCAACTGCCGGGCGGACAAGGCAACGTTTCCGGCGGTCAACGTGAATTCGTGCCGGTACTGGCGCGCGCCGCTGTAGCAGTGGGGGTGGCCGGCGTGTTTGCGGAAACCCACCCCGATCCGGCCAAGGCGCTGTCGGACGGGCCCAATGCCTGGCCGCTGGGATTGATGAAAGAATTGCTGTACACGCTGAAAGAAATGGATGCGCTGGTGAAACAGCGCGGATTTGTTGAAAACAAAGTGAAATAGGCTGCGTATCAACGTAACCTTTCAATGAAATGAACAAGGAAAATAAATGAGCGCCATTGTTGATGTCATCGCCCGCGAGATTCTGGATTCGCGCGGCAATCCTACTGTTGAAGCCGATGTGTTGCTGGAATCCGGCGTAATGGGACGCGCTGCTGTGCCGTCCGGCGCATCCACCGGCAGCCGCGAAGCGATCGAGCTGCGCGACGGCGATACCCAGCGCTATTTGGGTAAAGGCGTATTGCGCGCGGTCGAAAACGTCAATACCGAAATCTGCGAGGCCATCATCGGTCTGGATGTGGAAGAGCAGCACTTCATTGATCGCACCATGATCGAGTTGGACGGCACGGAAACCAAGTCGCGCCTCGGAGCCAATGCAATCCTGGCTGTTTCGATGGCGGTAGCGCGGGCGGCGGCGGAAGAATCCGGTCTGCCGCTGTATCGCTATCTGGGTGGCGCGGGCCCGATGCAGTTGCCGGTGCCGATGATGAACATCATCAATGGCGGGGCACACGCCAACAATAATATCGACATGCAGGAATTCATGATTATCCCGCTCGGCGCGCCCAGCTTCCGTGAGGCGCTACGCTACGGTGCGGAGGTATTCCATGCGCTGAAAAAACTGCTCGACGGCCTTGGCATGACAACCACGGTGGGGGACGAAGGCGGGTTTGCCCCTAACCTGGAATCCAACGAAGCCGCCTTGAAACTCATTGTCCAGGCGATTGAAAAAGCCGGTTACGTGCCGGGTACCGACATCGCCATCGGACTCGATTGCGCCGCCAGCGAGTTCTACAAGGATGGCAAATACCATCTCGAATCCGAAGGGCTGCAACTTTCTTCCGCACAGTTCACCGACTATCTGGCGAGTTGGTGCGACAAATATCCCATTATCAGTATTGAAGACGGCATGGCCGAGGATGACTGGACGGGTTGGGCCGTGCTCAGCACGCGCCTGAAAAAATCCATTCAGTTGGTGGGCGACGACCTGTTCGTCACCAACGCTAAAATCCTGAGCGAGGGTATCCGTCAGGGCATCGCCAATTCCATTCTGATCAAGGTCAACCAGATTGGAACATTGTCCGAAACATTTGACGCAATCGAGACTGCCAAACGTGCCGGCTATACTTCGGTAATTTCGCACCGCTCGGGCGAGACTGAGGACACGACTATTGCGGATCTCGCAGTCGCAACTAATGCGCTGCAAATCAAGACTGGTTCGCTGTCACGTTCCGACCGTATGGCCAAATACAATCAATTGTTGCGTATCGAAGAAGAATTGGGTGATGCGGCAAGGTTTCCGGGACGCTCCGCTTTTTATCAGATTGGCAACTGAACCTGATTGCGCAAAATGCGCTGGATGACCTGGATTCTGTTATCTTTGCTGCTCGCCCTGCAGTATCCGCTATGGTTTGGCAAGGGTGGCTGGTTCCAGGTATGGAATATGGGCCGCCAGGTAGCCGAGCAAAAGCAGGTCAACGACACCCTGACAGCGCGGAACTTGGCGATGGACGCGGAAGTCATTGACCTCAAGCATGGACTGGATGCGATCGCCGAACGGGCACGTAGCGAACTCGGTATGATCCGTAACGACGAAGTGTTTTTTCAGGTCTTGAAACCGGGACAGGCACAGCCAGCAATGCCGTCTCAAAGCGGGAATAATAAACAGCTGTCACCATCAGGTGGCACGGGGGATGGAAAGCAAAGATGAATCCATTGCAAATCAGTCTGATTGCAGCCGCAATCGTGGTGGTCGTAGCGATCGTCCTGTACAACTGGTTTCAGGAGAGAAAATACCGCAAGCAGTCGCGCGAGATGTTCGAATCCCAGCAGGACGTTTTATTGGGCGATCAGCAAAACGCCGAATCCAATGCGGAGCGCATTGAGCCCTATTTTGATGAGGGACAGGCCGAGCCGGCACATCTGGCTCAAGAGACTGTCCCGATGGATAGGCCGACGGCTCACGCCGCAGCTAGCCATTCCCCGACAATGAATTATCAGGCTGATGTACCACGTGAATCACAGCCGGTGCAGTCCAAACCAATTTCTGAATCAGTGCTGCAACAGACTGCGGCGGCAGCGTCTGCCGAACTGCCGCCATCTCCAGCGGATCCGGAGATTGATTTCGAAATTCGCATGCATACTGCCGACCCGATTCCAGGTTCTGCCATGACACAGCAGTTCGAATCCAGTCGCAGTAGCGGCAAGCCTGTGTACTGGTTGGGCTATAGCCATCTTGCTGGAAACTGGGAGGAAATTGCAGGCTGGCGTGAAGATGCCTATTCGGAGATTGCCATTGTCCATCAATTGGCTGACCGTAATGGCGCAGTCAGCGAGGAGCATTTGGTACAGCTGTGCACCCTTGCACGGCAACTTGCCAGTCGCTTCAATGGCGTAGCGGAATGTCCGGATATTCCATCGGCATTGGAACGAGCCAACGAGCTCGATTTGTTCTGCGTGGATGTGGATGTGCTGATCGGGCTGAATGTCGTGAGTCGCGACAATGAAGTGTTTTCAGGTAGCAAGATTGGCGACTTGGCACAGCGTGCAAACATGGTACTGGCGGTGGATGGGGTATACCAATGCCGCAATGCCGATAATGAGGTGATTTACTCATTGTGCAATCACGAATCTGCACCATTTACGGCGAATGCCGGTACGCCGTTTACTACCCATGGCGTCACCCTGATATTTGATTTGCCGCGCGTCGCCAACGGGTTGGCAGCATTCGACAGGATGATCGAACTGGCGCAACAGCTAGCAGAAGAGCTGGGTGGTCAATTGGTGGACGACAATATCCGTCCGCTCTCACAGCCGGGAATCGACAAAATCCGTATGCAACTCGATCAGCTTTACCAGCGCATGCAGGCGCGTGGTATTGCCGGTGGCAGCAGGCGAGCGCTACGATTGTTTGACTGATGACTGTGTCGAACGAGATTTCCGTACGTGCACATCAGTTGCGCGAACAAATCGAATATCACAATTACCGTTACTACGCACTGGATGAACCGGCTATTCCCGACGCCGAATTTGATCGCCTGTTGCGTGAATTGCAAGCACTGGAAGCCCAATATCCGCAGCTTGTGACACCTGATTCTCCCACTCAGCGCGTAGGTGTAGCACCAGCCACCGCATTTTCAAAGGTCACTCATCGTGTGCCGATGTTATCGCTGAATAATGCCTTTAACGACACGGAGATCGAGGCCTTTGATCGGCGTTGCCGTGAATTGACCGGGCTGCCGAAAATCGAATACGCTGTTGAACCCAAATTTGACGGTCTGGCGATTACATTGAGTTATGCGCATGGGCGTTTTGTACAGGGAGCAACGCGCGGAGATGGCTACACCGGCGAGGATGTAACTGGCAATCTCCGCACAATTCGCGCGATTCCGATGCAATTGGGTATCCAACAACCACCGGCTTTGCTGGAGGTGCGTGGCGAGGTGCTGATGCTCAAAGCGGATTTTGCCGCGCTGAATACCGCTCAACACGAACGTGGGGACAAGGAATTTGCCAATCCGCGCAACGCCGCTGCAGGATCATTGCGCCAACTCGATCCGCGCATCACAGCCGCTCGTCGTCTGCACTTTTTCGCTTACGGGGTGGGTGCAACAGAGGGCTGGTTTGGCGCCCAGACCCACGCCGATATAATGAAGCAGCTGTTGGACATGCATCTGCCCATTGCCCCGCAGCGCAATGTGGTACAAGGTGTGTCCGGGCTCCTCGATTTCTATCGTCAAATAGGCAGTGACCGTGCCCAGTTGCCCTATGATATTGATGGTGTGGTATATAAAGTCAACGATCTCGCTTTGCAGGAACAACTTGGCTTCGTCGCAC
>JBDSHM010000094.1:0-3637 GCA_039918495.1 Sulfuriferula sp.
CTCATAAAGCCGCTCTAATGATGAACACGTCATCAGGCAGGCGTGTGTCAATTTTTGCCTCCCGACGATTTGCCGAAAGCAAACAGATCAACACTGATTCGGATGATAAAAAATGAAAAAATAGGCTCGCCATCAACCGCAGATTACGGATACGCTTTATTTCTCCTGGAGCGGCACCGTGACAGTTGCCGGCGCCAGGCAAACCCGGTCATTGCACGCCTGAATTCGCAGGCTCGCGTTAATGGGCAGGCGCGTCGGCTTTTTCGACAAATGCCCGCGCAGGGTGACATGTCCCTCATACACGGCGATACCTTGCGGCGCGAATGGCGCTTTGAACATTTTTGCAGCCGGATAATCAATTTTCAGATCCGGATAACCCGGCAGTGTAAATTGCGTGGGGATCAGATTTGGATCGGACGCCGGGTTGGCATTGATGTGATAGCCCGCCTCAATATCAATGCTCACAATCAAATCGGTACCGGTTTTCGATGACGCCAGACTGGCCTTGGCGCGGACATGGTCAGCGGAATCCGGGAAACCCGGTGGCGTCGATTTGGGTGTCTCCGGCGCAGGTGTTGTTTGCAGCGCTGCAATCAATTCCGGTTGATTGAGCGGTACCAGTAATGCGCCCCAGATGAAAGGATCGGCGGCTATTTGCGCCGACATTGAGGTGAGTTCGCCATGCGCGGCACTTGCGTAACGACTATCGCCAGTGGCAACCGACAATTCGAGCAACAGAACGATGGAAGAAGATTGCCCCGACGGCAGCACCGGATCGCCCTCAGCGGGCGGCGCAAGCAACAGATCGCGCTGATCCTGGGTTTCCAGAAAACGGCCATCCGGGCGTGCAAAACGTTGCAGCATGGCATCGGAAATCTGACGCGAACGCGCCAGCCACGCTGCATCGCCGGTTTGTTGATGCAACCCTAGAAAGGCCTGCCCAAGCAAGGCATAGTCATCCAGAAAACCGCTGCCTCCCGCACGACCCTCAAAAAACTGATGCTTGAGTTCGCCGGTTTTTGCATCGAAGGCATGTTGCCACAGCCAGTCGGCATTGCGCAGCGCCACCCGGGTCAGGGCAGGATTGTGCAGCCAGTGGCCCGCTTGAGTAAAACCAATGATCGTCAACGCATTGATGGCGGTGACGATCTTTTCATCCCGTGCCGGTTGCGCACGTTTCTGGCGTGCGGCAAGCAATTTGTCGCGCAGCGGGCGCAATGTTTCGATCGCTGCTGCCAGCTGATTTTTCTGCGCCAGCTTTTGGGCCTTATCACGTTGCAGACGCAACACATCGCCTTCGGGCTGCTTATGTCCTACGGGTGCCGGCGGCATCGGCACCAATTGATACAGCGCAAGGAAACGCTGCGTATCAGCAGATCCAAGCAAGGCTTCGATCTGCGGGCGTGTCCATACATAACTGGCACCTTCGCTACCATCCACTTCGGCATCTTGCGCACTATAGAATCCGCCATTCTGTGCCTGCATCTCACTTGTCATGTAGTGCGCAGTACGCAACGCAACCTGGCGGAAAAGCGGTTTTTTAGTGATCGCATAGGCATGGGCATACAGCCCCAGAAGCTGCGCATTGTCGTAGAGCATCTTCTCGAAATGCGGAATGGACCAGCTGGGCTCGATACTATAGCGATGAAACCCACCGCCCAGTTGATCCATGACGCCGCCTTCCGCCATGGCTTCCAGCGTTTGCATGGCCATGCCTTGTGCCTTGGCATTGTGATGAACCTCCGTACTCAGCAGCATCGACAGCAGCGGTGACTGTGGAAATTTACTGGCACCGCTGCCGATTCCGGCTTCAAATACATCGAAACCATTGGCGGCTTCGGCAACCGCTTTATCCAGCCATTGCTGGGGGGCCAGTGCAACCGAGCCTGTCGTGCCGGGACCACGTTCCGATTGTTGCAAGGCAAGATAAACCTGGTCTGCAAGCGCCATGACTTCTGCGTTATTTTCAGTCCAGGCATGGTGCATGCTTTTCAGTACAGTCGGGAATCCGGGCAGATTGCCCTGATTTTCAGGCGGAAAATAACTGCCTGCGTAAAACGGTTTGAGGTCCGGCGTCAAAAATACATTATTGGGCCAACCGCCGCCGCTGGTCATGATTTGCGTCGCCAACATATAGATACGGTCGATATCCGGGCGTTGTTCGCGATCAACTTTGATATTGATGAACCATTGGTTCATCAATTTGGCGATCTCCGGGTTGGAATAAATTTCACGTTCGGCTACATGGCACCAGTAACAGGTGGAATATCCAATGGAAACGAAGATCGGTTTGTTCTCACGCTTGGCCGCTTCCAGCGCCTCTGCGCCCCATGGATACCAGTCCACCGGATTATGCGCATGCAACAGCAGGTAGGGATCATGGCTATTGATCAGACGATTGGTGTAAGTCTTGCCATTAAACTTTACTGCTGGACTAGCCGGTGAAGGCGATGCTGCAGTTGCATTTTTTATCCCGCCATCTGTGAGCGCCAGCGCCATCGCTAAAGTCAGTGCGGCCAGCACCCGGTTACGGTGCCACCCTATTGATGGGCTATTCAACCGGATCGCATTCTGTAGAGTTCGTTTCATTGTTGTTTTCTCTCGATTCCGGTCTATTAACGTTGGTCGGGTGGCGCGAATCAAGCTTACAGATAATTGTGGTGCGATTTGATAGTAACAGTGCTGCTGCTCATCCTTCCGTTTGACCAACCGCCCGGCGTTGTTTCTTGGTATCCCCCCGTTTCTGCTTGCTATCCAGACGGCGTCGTTGCGAGGCACGTGTCGGTCTGGTTGCGCGCCGCAGCTCGGCTACCTCCGTGGCACTGCGAATAAGATCAGCCAAACGTACTCGTGCGTCATCCCGGTTGCGGCCCTGGGTTCGGAAACGTTGCGCCTCGATGGTGAGCACACCATCCTGACTGATGCGTCGGCCAGCCAGGATGATCAGCCGTGCGCGGACTTCCTCTGGCAGGGAAGGGGAATGGACGACATCAAAACGCAATTGGACGGCCGAGGAAACCTTGTTGACGTTTTGCCCGCCAGGTCCTGAAGCGCGGATAAATTGTTCCTGAATTTCATTGTCAGGGATGGCGAGTGTGCGGGTAATGCGAATCATGGCAACAATTCTACGCCTGCCAGGGCCAGCTTGGCGGCACCGAATGCAGCCTCACCCTGATGGGCCGTTTCAACAGACACGCCCAGCCGTTTTTCGCGGATGCGGCGCCACGTCTCATTTTTACTGCCGCCCCCTCCGCTGACTACGTGCTGCAAAGGCGTGGCACCCAGTTCGGCCAATCTGGCATATCCCTGAGCCTCGATGCGTGCCATCCCTTCCAGCATGCCATGCAGGAATTGCGCATCGTCGAGCGGCCGTGGTGTTAAACGCGGCAACAATGCGGGATCAGCGACAGGGAAGCGCTCACCCGGGCAAGGCAAAGGATAGTAGTCGAGACCACTGGCCTGTTCGGCGTCAATTTGCATGCTGAGTGTGATCAGAGCCTCATCATTGAAAAATTGCCGCAACACACCACCTCCGCTATTGGATGCACCCCCTGCCAGCCATAAATTGCCGAAGCGATGGCTGTATACGCCATAGTCCGCCGATTCGACTCGGGTGGTCGACAGCAGCTTCAATACC
>JBDSHM010000095.1:0-2955 GCA_039918495.1 Sulfuriferula sp.
GTGCTGTTGCAGGCGCCTGGTGTGGCGCAGGATTCCTACGGCCAACTGCATATCCGCGGCGACCACGGCAACGTACAGTACCGCATCAACGACATCATCGTGCCGGAGGCCATCACCGGCTTTGGCCAGTCGCTGGATACGCGCTTTGCCGAGAGCATCAACCTGCTCACCGGCGCGCTGCCGGCGCAATATGGCTACCGTACTGCGGGCGTGGTGGATATCCATACCAAAAGCGGCGCATTCGATAACGGCGGGCGCATCGGCGTAACGGTGGGTAGCCACAACACGCGCGAGCTGTCGGGCGAGGTCAGCGGGCATCAGGGCGATCTGAGCTACTACCTGAATGCCTCCACCCTCAAAAACGATCTCGGCATTGAAAACCCGACCGCCTCGCGTAACGCCATCCACGACACCACGCACCAGAACAAGGGCTTTGCCTACTTCTCCTACCTGCTCAGCGACAGCGCAAAACTGAGCCTGATTCTGGGTAGTTCGGACAACAAGTTCCAGATTCCCAACGTACCCGGCCAGACGCCGAACTACGCCTTGAGCGGCGTCAGCAGTTATCCCTCCGCCAATCTCGATGAGCGCCAGCGCGAAACCACGCATTACGGCATCCTCGCGTTGCAAGGCACGCTGGGCGACCAATTCGATTACCAGGTCGCCGCGTTCAGCCGCTATTCCAGGGTATTGTTCCAGCCGGATACCATCGGCGATCTGCTCTATACCGGTGTCGCCTCGCACGTGTTGCGCACCAGTCAGGCCAATGGCGTGCAGGCTGACGGCAGTTATCACCTGAATCCCAAACACACTTTGCGTGTCGGTATCCTGGCCAGTCAGGAGCATCTCGATAACACCAATGATGTCCTCACGTTTCCCGCCAACAACGCAGGCAGCCAGACCAGCACCACACCCTTTGGCTTCACCGACAACAATAGCAAAACAGCCAATCTGTACGGTGTATACGCGCAGGATGAATGGAAGGCCAGCGACAAGCTGACAGTCAATTACGGCGTGCGGTTTGATCAGGTGGATGCCTATATTGCGGATCATCAAATCAGCCCGCGTCTGAATGCCGTATATAAATTGACGCCGCAAACCACGCTGCATGCCGGGTATGCCCGCTATTTCACGCCGCCGCCCAACGAACTGATCGGCGGTCAAACCGTCGCCAGTTTCCAGGGTACGACCAATGCGCCGCCGGGTACGCAAAACGATCCGGTCAAAGCGGAATCCTCCGACTACTTCGACATTGGCCTCAGCCATCAATTCACCCCGCATTTCACGCTGGGGCTGGATGGCTATTACAAGTCGGTGAAAAACATGCTGGACGAAGGCCAGTTCGGTTCGGCGCTGCTGTATACGCCATTCAATTACAGCCAGGGCAAGATATACGGCGCGGAGCTGACCGCCAATTACCGCAAGGATAATTTTTCAGCCTATTTCAATCTGGCGCATTCGACTGCAATGGGGCGCGGCATCAATTCGGCGCAATACAATTTCGATGCTGCCGAGCTGGCTTACATTGCCAACAACTGGGTGCATCTGGATCACGACCAGCGTATCACCGCCTCGCTCGGTACTGCGTATCGCTGGCGCGGTACGACTTATAGCGCCGATGCAATCTATGGCAGCGGCCTGCGCAACGGCTTTGCCAATAGCGGACATCTGCCCGCCTATACGCAGGTCAATGTGGCGGTCGCCCATACCTTTCAAACCGCGCAACTCGGCAAACTCGAAGGCCGCGTGAGCATCCTCAACCTGTTCGATCAAAGCTACCAGATCCGCGACGGCAGCGGCATCGGTGTGGGCGCACCGCAGTATGGTCCGCGCCGTGCCGTCTATTTCAGCCTCGACAAATTTTTCTGATTCAACGGCGGCAGCCTGGCTGCCCCGCATAGGAGAACTCCATGCAAGACTTACACGAAAGCTGGATCGCCATCAAACTCGGCGGCGTCATGATTTTTCCATTGTCGCTGCTGGCGGTGCTGGCACTTGCCATCATGCTGGAAAAAGCGGTGCTGTATTGGCGCTATGCACGCTTGTCCCGC
Source organism: Sulfuriferula sp. (assembly GCA_039918495.1). GTDB lineage: Bacteria > Pseudomonadota > Gammaproteobacteria > Burkholderiales > Sulfuriferulaceae > Sulfuriferula. The sequence continues at coordinate 2,052 of JBDSHM010000095.1, forward strand.
GACATGCTGGATCTGGTCGAAACCTACGGATTCGCCTGGGAGACGCTGGAACAAAAATTGACAGCATTGCATACGCGCAATTACTTCCGACGTTTTTTCAGCGTGGTGCTGACCAATCGTGCGCGCCCGGCCTGGTGGACGGAATCGCGTGCCGCCGACGAGGCGCAACTGATTGAAACCAGCCTGTCGCGCCGCCTGTGGGTGCTGGAAACCATCGTCACCGCCGCGCCGTTGTTGGGGCTGATGGGTACCATAGGCGGCATGATGCATGCCTTTCAACTGATTGGCGGCAATGGCCTGGTCAACCCCACAGGCGTGACCGGCGGCGTGGCGCAGGCGCTGATTGCCACCGCCGTCGGCTTGCTCATTGCGTTGATTTCACTGTTCGGCTTCAATTATTTTTCACGGTTGCAGGCGCAAACCATGGATGAAATGGAACGTCTCGGCACACGCCTGATCGATCACATCCGGCTCGATCAGCAGGAGAACGGCCATGAAACTGCGTAAAGCCAGGGTGCAGCGCAAGGGGCGCATCGAAATCATTCCGATGATCGACGTGATGTTTTTTCTGCTGGCGACGTTCATGCTGGCATCGCTGTCCATGCAGAATCTGAACGCGCTCAAGGTCAATCTGCCGCAAGGCAAAGCCGAGCGTCTGAGTACCGAAACGCCGATCACACTGTCGGTCACCGCAAACGGCAAGCTCTTCATCAATCGCGTGCCGGTCAGCCTGACTACCCTTGCTGCCACGCTCAAGCCGCTGATGCGCAGCCCGGAGGAAAACATCGTGGTGTCGGCCGACAGCAAAGCCCCGCAGGGCGTCGTGGTGCAAGCCATGCTGCACGCGCGCGCGGCTGGCGCGCAGCATTTTCTGATTGCTGTGGCACATGAATAGCACTGCTGG
>JBDSHM010000096.1:0-4751 GCA_039918495.1 Sulfuriferula sp.
TTGAACACGTCTGTATCGCCGGTATGGTAAATCACCGGGCCGTTCTTGATGCTGATCAGGAATCCGCCCGGATTGCTGCCCTCGTGGATGTCCTTGCCGTTTTCATCCATTACGCCCGAACTGTGGATGGCTGGTATAAAGGCTACTTTCACTTCGCCGTCCAGCAAACTTAACTCACCGCCGACATTCCCCTGTGTATCCAGCCCTGCCTGTGCTTTTGGAAATCCGGCATACGCAACGAGCACCTTTCCCAGATCGGATGTACTGACCAGATGCGCGCCGGTTCTATTGGCTATCTCGACCGCATCCCCGACATGATCAAAATGACCGTGACTGATCAGAATCAGATCGACATGGGTAAGTGCCGCCAGATCAGCTTTGCCATTTTTATTGGTCGGATTGCTGATCCACGGGTCGACCAACAATACTTTTCCGCTCGGTGTCGTAATCTTGAATGCGGAATGGCCGTACCAGGTCAGTTCGGTTTGTCCGGCCCACGCCGTGCTTATCCCCAGCACCATGCCGACCAGGGCCATCAGCAGTATTTTAATTGTCTTCATTTGACCGCTCCTTGCGCTGATACACAACAAAATCATAGTTCAATGTACTGGCTTCGTCGTATCGCGGATCACGGCTGAACTCTTCCCAGTCGGAATGTTCGAATCGTGGAAACCAGGCATCGCCAGCGAATTCGGCGCGGATTTCGGTTAGATAAAGCCGGTCTGCCAGCGGCAATGCCTGTTCGTAGAGTTGCGCGCCGCCAATAAAGAATACCTCGGTATCGTCGGCACAGGCCGCCAAGGCCTCCGGAATGGAGTGCGCCACAATGCAGTCGGACGGCGCAGTGTAGTCGCCTCGCGAAATAATCACGGTTGTACGCCCCGGCAATGGGCGACCGATGGATTCGAATGTCTTCCGACCCATTAATATGTGATGCCCCATGGTGAGCATTTTGAAATGTTTGAGTTCTTCCGGTAAACGCCAGGGCAGTGTGTTATTGATACCGATGACACGATTTGTCGCGAGCGCGACAATGAGTGCGATGCGAGGTTTGGGTTGGCGCATGTTTCCTCCTGGTTTCTGGCATTATATCCAGCCTGGTGCGGTAAAGAATCGCGCAGTAGCGCCGTAATGTATAAAATCTCAACCACGAAAAATATCATGATGATTGAGCAAGCCCCATGCTGAACCTGATTATTTCCACCATCGTTTTCTTCATCGCAGCCTGGTGGCTCAACCGCTATCTGGATGACATGGAAATCGGCAAGGGCATGACGCGCGGTATGCTGGTATTTGTACTGGCTTCGGTTGTATCGTGGGGAAGCGGATCGGTGGTGGATTGGGCGCAGGTCAAAATAGAAGGTCCGCAACCGCCGTCGCTGGCTTCCGGCGATTTGACGCAAATCCTTAAAGCCGTGCAGCAGGCGCAAATGTCGGTACAGCCGTAAATCTTAATGCGACAAGCCCGGAAACAGCGCCAATAATCCATCTGCCATAAATTGCACCGCCATCGCGGCGAGTATCAATCCCATCACCCGCGTCGCAATATTGAGCCCGGCTGTGCCGAGGCGTTCACCAATTGGTTCGGCCAATTGCAATACCAGCCAGACGACCACCCCGACTGCCACGATACCCAAACTGAACAGCAGCTTCTCCGGCCAGCTGCCCGCCTGATGAGCATCGACAATGGCCAGACTGATCGCCCCCGGACCCGCCAATAAGGGAATGGCCAGTGGCACCACGGCAATGTCATTTTTTGATTCGGCTTCGGTTTTTTCGGCATCGGTCTGCCGTGCCGGGCTGGTACGGGCGTGAAACATGGCGATGGCAATCAGCAATACCAGCAATCCGCCCGCAATACGGAATGCCGGCAGGCCGATTCCGAAAAACGACAACAGGGAATCACCCGCCCATACGGCAAGAATCAGAATCACTGCAACTGCGACGGCGGCCTTGGCTGCGGTCCGACGCATTTCCTGCGGGCGCCGATCCGCAGTCAGGCTGAGGTAGATCGGGATGGCACCAAGCGGATTCAGAATCGCGAAAATACCCACCAGGTATTTAATTTGCTCAGCCCAATGAAGAAACATGGTGACAGTCTCCGGAATCGGAATCGGCCTATACCGCTACCGACGCCTTGATCGCTGGATGCGGATCGTAGCCTTGCAGCTCGAAATCCTCGAACCGGAAGGCGAACAAATCAGTGACAGCGGGGTTAAGGTGCATGACTGGCAATGCACGTGGTGTGCGTGAAAGCTGTTCACGTGCTTGCTCCAGGTGATTCGAATACAGATGCGCGTCGCCCAGGGTATGGACGAAGTCGCCAGGTTTGAGACCGCTTACCTGCGCCATCATCAGAGTCAACAGCGCATAACTGGCAATATTGAAGGGTACGCCCAGGAAAATATCGGCGCTACGCTGATAAAGCTGGCAGCTTAATTTGCCATCGGCTACATAGAACTGGAAAAAAGCATGACAAGGCGCCAGCGCCATTTTGTCCAGATCGGCGACATTCCATGCCGAAACAATAATCCGGCGCGAGTCCGGATTATGTTTGAGATCATGCAACACCCGTGCGATCTGGTCGATATGTCCGCCGTCCGGTTTGGGCCAGTTGCGCCATTGATGACCATAAACCGGCCCCAGATCGCCGTTCTCGTCGGCCCACTCATCCCAGATACGGACGCCGTTTTCCCTCAGATAGCGAATATTGGTGTCACCCTGCAGAAACCATAGCAGTTCGTGGATGATGGAGCGTAAATGACATTTTTTAGTGGTTACCAGTGGAAAACCCTGGCTCAGATCAAAGCGCATCTGATAGCCGAAAACAGAAAGGGTGCCGGTACCGGTGCGGTCGGATTTTTGGGCACCGTGCTCCAGCACGTGGCGCATCAGGTCGAGGTATTGGCGCATGGTGTTAGCGTATCCGGTTAATTATGGATTTCATTAAACGATAGATGAATTCTTGCAAAACAAATCTGCTTGTAGCGCTGAAGTGTACATTATCCCGTAATTCCAACCGCAACAGGCAGCACGATCTCAACGATGGGTAGCAGCAAGAAATGTATCCAGTTCAGCCGCCGGTAGCGCAGGGCTAATCACAAAACCCTGAATCAGATCGCATCCAAGCTGCTCCAGTTTGATACGCTGGGCTTCGGTTTCCACACCCTCCGCCACCACCTCCAGGTCGAGACCATGCGCCAGTCCGATTATGGCCGACACAATAGCCTCACTTTGTGCATTCTCGACGATATCGATCACAAAACTGCGATCTATTTTCAGGCAATCAATGGGCAAATGGCGCAAATAACTCAAACTGGAATACCCTGTGCCGAAATCATCCAGCGCAAGCCGTACTCCGAGCGCGCTCAGTTCATTCAGTTTGGCAATGGAACTGTCCATGTCGCTGATCAGGGCTGTTTCCGTGATTTCAAGTTCCAGAAAATTTGCCGGCAAATTACTCTCGGCCAGCATCTGGCGCACATGTGCAACCAGGTCTTTACTGGAAAAATGTAGCGCGGACAAATTGACAGCAACCGTCAGCGGTAACCCGCATTTCGCCATGCCGCTGCCTGGACACAGGCAGCGGCGATCGCCCATTCACCCACAGGAACGATCAGGCCCACTTCCTCTGCCATGGCGATAAAGTCCTTGGGTGAAACCATGCCGTATTCAGGATGCTGCCAGCGCAGCAGCGATTCAACAGAGCGGATTTCACCGTTATCCAGACGCGATTTTGGCTGATAGTGCAGTACCAGTTCACGCCGCTCCAGCGCGCGATGCAGGGATGCTTCCAGCGCCAGACGGTGCGATGCCTGCTCGAACATACCGGAGCTGTAATAACTGATGCATTCATTGTCATTTCCACTGCCACGGTTGAGTGCTGTCGCCGCATTGCGTAACAGGCTTTCGGCATCGGCACCATCGGACGGATAGAAAGTCACGCCTGCGCAGGCTTTGATAAAGACCTCCCTACCCTCTATCTCGAACGGCTTCTGAAATGTTTCGATCAATTGCTGAACCCGGCGTGCTGCCTCATCCGGATAGATCAGATTGGTCAGAACGACCAGAAACTTGTCGCTATCCGGTCGTGCCAGGGTGTCCTCGCTATGCATCAGTGGCATCAGGCGCAGCGCAACCTGCCGCAAAAGTTGATTCCCGCCTGCATGACCGAAGTTGTCATTGACCACCTTGAAGCGCTTGAGATTGAGCTGCACCACGCCGACCAGGCGGTGGCGTCGCTCGGCCTCGTTGAGCGCGGAACGCAAACGATCTACCGCCAGCACCTGATTCGGAAGATCAGTCAGGCTGTCATGCGTGGCCAGATGGGCAAGCATGGCTTCCTGTTGTTTGCGTTCCGTAATATCGTAGGCGGTGCCAAGACCAGCTTGCCGACCTTTGAATGAAATCATCCCGGCTGTGAAATTCAGCCAGCGAGTTTCACCGGTGCGCGTCTGGATGGGAAATTCATAGCGGCTGGGGGCAGCCTGGCCGGCCATTCTGGCTTCGGCACGCACTTGCGCCAACTCCCGATAATCCGGATGGACCAGACTCCAGGATGGCATCTTGCGTAATTCCGCTGCGCTATAACCGCTGATTCTTTGCGCTTCAGGGTTCGCATAAACAATGTAGTCGCCTTGGTAGATGAAAATTGCCGCCGCTGTGGTTTCAGTCAGTGTGCGAAACTTTACTTCGCTGGCCTGCAATGTTTCTCGCGCAGCCTGATGGCGCTGTACTTCACCACGCAATTG
>JBDSHM010000097.1:0-2713 GCA_039918495.1 Sulfuriferula sp.
CCGCGCCGTCGAGCACCTCGCCCGAATAGTGGCGCAGCGCCAGCGCCAGCACCCACCCCAACACCTGCCCGAGTCTGCACTGATGCTGACCCCAGCCGAGCTAGAGGTCGGCAAAACCGCGGCGGCTGCGCGCTATGCGCAATGGAAACAGGAACACGCCGTACCCGAGCAGACGCCAGCCCCGCAGCCGGGCAGGCCGCCCCCGGCCGATCAGCAACACGTACGCGGTCACGGACTGCCCGGACACGAGCGCACGGGATCTGGCCTGGACCCGCATCACGACGTGGACATCACGCGGGACATCCCGCGCCTGCCCCCCTGGAATAGAGGACGCTAAGAATAGAGGACACTCATGGAACCAGACCGGCTCTACGATCTGATGGCACTTGCCGAGAAACAGCAAGACGCCGTGAATAGCGCGACTGCCCAGCTCAGCACAGAGCTGGCTGCCCTGGCGCGGGAACGGCTGGCGCTGGCGCAAGCCATCCTCGAGATGAAGCAGGTCAGCGCGCGCACCGTGCCCGCCGTACAGAAGGCCGCAGGCGATGCAGTGGTGGCGTGCCTGACTCAATCCATGGCCAGTGCCGGGGAAGCGGCCGCCAGGGCGCTGGGCGAGGCGACCCAACCCGTCCTCAACCGACTGGCGGGGGTCGTCCAGGCTGCGGGGGCGACGGAGGGCCAACTCAAGCGCGCCGGTCAATGGTTTGCCTGGAAATGGGTGGCCGTGGCGGCAGGGGGCATGGCCGGGGCCTGCCTGCTGGCGTGGGGGTCGCTGGCATGGCAGCGCCACCAGGTCGACCAACTCACCGAACAAAAGGCGGCACTGCAAAGCGATGTCGTGGACTTGCAAGCCCGGGTGGCGGACCTGGAGAAGCGGGGTGGCAGGATCAGGATGAGCAAGTGCGGGAAACGGCTGTGCATCGAGGCCAGTACCACCCAGGGTAGTGACGGGTCAGCATGGACCAGCGCATGGAAAACAGCCAACGGCACGCCGTTGGTGATTCCACGCGGGTACTGAAGATACTGGCGACGGAAGAACCCGCCGGGGGGTGGGGCGATAGGTAGCGACCCGCAATTGAAACCACCCAACCTTGCACTCATGACGAAGGGGTGATCCATTGCTTGACAGGGTCTCTCGCGACTCCGTACTATCGGGCCTATAAATTAAGCTTGGCCATGACCTCGGTGGGTGTGGAACGAGCGAATAAAGAGAAGAATAAGAATATAGCGCCCGCAGAGGCGTGTAAATAATTAAGCAATCCACAACCAGGGGTAGGGTTCATGTCCACACACTTCATGGCGGAGATCCGCAATTGCATTTCGTTTCCGGGAAAATACTTTGCTTGGGACGCAAATCGGCTTGCGTTTGGGCGCAGGTTGATTGGGGCGATTCGCTTTCAACTCTCGAAATACAAGATACAAGATGTGCCCCTTTTTTGCGCGCGAGACCTGATTACAAAGTTTTTAGCCGGGTTGTTCTTCCTGTCACCTTTAGTGTCCACAGCTGGCATTGTGCAGCCTATTGCCCAATCGATTTACTATACAGGGTATAATTTCTCTATGGCGCCTCTCTCATGTCAAGGGGGAGTCAATAGAGATACGATAGGACAGGCTTGCGCGCAATATCTAAGCAATAATCCTTGGCAGTCGATCTATACATATATAGGTTATTCCGGTATATATCCCGGTGAAACCAATCCCTTCACTTATAATTTTAGCCATACTTCCTCTGGTGCCGCAGCGGGTAATTATGAAATAGTGGGCTGGGTACAATCGTCTTGCGACAAAGGTGGTTACTCCCTCAGCAACAACATTTGCCTTCCCAATGGCGATCCTATTCCCGCAAAGAACGAAGGACCCACCTGCAATCTTTGGGCAGGTAATCCCATCCATATCGGAATAGGTAGCAAGCATCAAATCGAAATGGATTTTAGCAGAGTCAACAGTTCGCCTCTGATTTTTAGGCGCGACTACAGCAGCACCGTCACTGGGAGTTCTGCGTTAGGTGTTTCTTGGCGCAGTCATTATGACCGTTCCGTCTTGCTCTTATCAAATGCCAGTATCAGTACCGCTTTTGTTAACCGGCCGGATGGTAAATCCAATTTCTTCACGCTAAATGGCAGCACCTGGACCCCCGACTCTGACATCCCCGACACCCTAATCCAAATCAAAGACGCCAGCGGCGCCACCACTGGCTGGCGCTACACCGTCGCCGCTGACGACTCCGTCGAACTCTACAATGCCGGCGGCCAACTCCAATCCATCACCGACCGCGCCGGCCACACCCAGACTCTGACCTACAGCGACGGCAGCGCTGGTGCCAATGGCGGCTACGTCCTCGATGCCACCGGCACCCCCACCACTACGGTTCTTCCCGCCGGCCTGCTGATACGCGTCGTGGACGCTGCCGGCCGCGCCCTGAACTTTAGCTACGATGCCAATAGTCGCATCGTCCGGATGACCGATCCTGCCGGCGGCGTCTACACCTACGCCTACGACCCCAGCAACAATCTCTCTTCCGTCACCTACCCGGATACCCACACCCGCACCTACCTCTACGAGAATACCAGTTTCCCCCACGCCCTGACCGGCATCACCGACGAGAACGGCGTGCGCTACGCCACCTACCGCTACGACGCGCAAGGCCGCGCCTACGACGAAGACCACGGCAGCGGCGCAGGCGGAGGATTGATTGACCACTACAACCTGACCT
>JBDSHM010000098.1:0-6087 GCA_039918495.1 Sulfuriferula sp.
GTGTCACAATTGTTGCAAGTGGCCGATTTGGAACTAGATTGCATCAAACGCCGTGTTAATCGAGGTGGACAGCGTATCGATCTCACCGCCAAGGAATTCCTGCTTTTGCAAGTGCTGATGGAACGCCAGGGTGAAGTGCTGTCGCGCTCTCTGATTGCCTCTCAAGTGTGGGACATGAATTTTGACAGCGATACCAATGTGGTCGATGTGGCGATACGCCGGCTACGCGCCAAGGTGGACGATCCCTACCCGAATAAATTGATCCATACTCTGCGCGGTATGGGTTACGTGTTGGAGGCGCGGCTGTGACACTGCAGCGTGGTATTTCACTGACTCAGCGATTAACATTATTGTTCGCGGTGGTGACGGCGCTTGTGTTTTCAGTCACCGGTTTTTATTTGTATCAGGCACTAGCCCGGCAACTCGAAATTCGTAATGACGCTGAATTAATCGGTACCCTGCAGCAGATGCGCCATCTGTTGTCCGAAGTGCCGAATCCCACCGCTATCCGTGCCGATCCCCACCGTTTCCTGGATGTAGCGATCGGTAGCGAAGGCTTGGGTTTGCGCATTCTGGATATGAATGGGCGAATTGCGGCTGGTGTGGGAAAGGTACCGAATGCGCCATTGCCGAAGCCGGTTCCGGAAACCATGTTGCCCACAACAGCATCGATACACGACTGGCGCATTAAAGACGGTGGTCATGGGCGTGTGTTGGTGGCCCTGGCTCATCTCGGGGCCAATGTTCAAGGCCCGCGCGTGTTAGTGGTACTGGCGCGCGACAGTCCGCAGCGGATGGTGGTATTGCAGAACTACCGAACACGATTATTGATTGCGTTAGGTCTGGGTGTGGCAGTCATGGCGCTGCTCGGGTTCATGGTGGTGCGGCGCGGACTGGCACCGCTGAACCGGGTCACGGCAGCGGCGGGCAACATCACGCCAACTCAGCTGGATCAACGCCTTGATATTGCCAAAGCGCCGACTGAAATCGCCGATCTGGCCCGCGCCTTCAATCACATGCTGGATCGTTTGCAGGAAGGCTATGAACGTCTTAGCCAGTTTTCTGCTGATCTTGCGCACGATCTGCGTACGCCGATCAGTAATTTGATGGTGGAAAGTCAGGTGGCGCTGACGCGTACTCGTACCGTCGAGGAATATCAGGCGCTGCTGGCTTCCAATATTGAAGAATACGAGCGAGTGGCGCGGATGGCGGAGAGCATGCTGTTTTTGGCACGAGCCGACAATGCGCAGATTGCCTTGCGCTGTGAAAGCCTGGACATGGGACATGAACTCCATCGTATTACGGAATATTTCGAAGGCATAGTTGAAGAAGCGGGCGTGCTACTGGCTGTGAATGCCGAAGGAAAGTTGAATGCAGACCCGATATTGCTCAATCGCGCCTTGAGCAATCTGATCGCCAATGCAATCCGATATACGCCGCGCGGTGCAACAATACGGGTCACTGCGCAACCTCGCGCAGATGGAGGGTATGGTATCGAGGTAGCCAATCCAGGCGCGGGTATTGCGCCAGAACACTTGGGTCGCTTATTCGATCGTTTTTATCGGGCGGACAGTGCGCGTGTGGGTTCAGAGGCCGCTTCGGGGTTGGGGCTGGCGATTGTCAAGGCGGTCATGGTGTTGCACGGTGGTGCAGTCCATGTGGAAAACGACCAGAACGGAGACACATTGTTTGAATTAAAGTTTGCAGAGGATCAGCGTACTTGATGTCGGGTAGCAATTACCGTGTGAGTATCAGCAACCAGATCATTGCGACGTTGATCAGCGCAATCAGTACCGCTGCGCTGCCCATATCCTTGGCGCGTTTGATGAGGTGGTGGTTTTCCAGCGAGATGCGGTCCACCGCTGCTTCGACTGCTGAATTCAGCAATTCGACGATAAGCACCAGCAACACGGAGGCGATCATCAGCGCACGGCCAATGGCACCCGGTTCCAGATACAGCGCCAGCGGGATGAGGATGACAGCGAGCAGGATTTCCTGACGGAAAGCGTCTTCGTGCCGGATGGCGGCTTTGAGCCCATCGAGCGAGTAAAAAAACGCGTTGAATACGCGCTTGACGCCAGTTTTGCCTTTGAACGGGGATTCTTGCATGGGGATTACCGTTTAGCCAAATGCTCAGACTAAAATAAAATGCGGGTACTTGCTACCGTACCCGCACGAATTGCTGCCAACCGGAATCAATTTTTCCAGGTCAGATCCAGTTCGCGTGCCGCTTTGACGTCATCAAGTCGCCGTACCGGCTGGGTATAGGGCGCGCCCTTGACCATCTCGGGATTGCTGCGCGCTTCAGCAAGTATCGTTTTCATGGCAGCGATGAAACCATCGAGTGTTTCCTTGGATTCGGTCTCGGTCGGCTCAATCAACAGACACTCCGGCACCAGCAGCGGGAAATAGGTGGTGGGTGCATGGTAGCCATAATCGAGCAGACGTTTGGCAAAGTCCATCGCAGTGACGCCGGTTTCATCCTTGAGTTTTTTCAGTGTGATGATGAACTCGTGGCTGGCGCGGCGTGTGGGAAATGCGATGTCGAATCCGGCTTTTCTCAGCTCTGCCAGCAGGTAGTTTGCATTGAGCGTGGCGAAGTCGGCTACCCGATGCATGCCTTCGGCGCCCAGCATGCGGGCGTAGATGTAAGCACGCAGCAGCACGCCGGCATTGCCGTTATTGGCGCTCATGCGGCCGATGGATTGTGGCATGTCGGCTTCCACCAGCAGCCGGTAGCTGCCTTTGTCCTGGGTGACGATAGGCACAGGCATGAACGGCAGCAGACGTTGCGATACGCCTACCGGGCCGGCACCCGGACCACCGCCGCCATGCGGGGTGGAGAAGGTTTTGTGCAGGTTCATGTGGATGACGTCGAAACCCATATCGCCGGGTTTGACGCGTCCCAGAATGGCGTTGAGGTTGGCGCCATCGTAATACAGCAGGCCGCCGGCATCGTGCACGATTTTCTGTATGGTCTGAATTTTTTTCTCGAATACACCCAGCGTGGATGGATTGGTGAGCATCAGTCCGGCGGTATGCGGGCCGACCGCGGCCTTGAGCGCTTCCAGATCGACGTCGCCTTCGCGATCGGTGGGTATCTCGCGCACCGTGTAGCCGCACATCACAGCAGTGGCTGGATTGGTGCCGTGCGCGGCGTTGGGAACGATAATCTCGCGGCGTGCATGATCATTGCGCGAATCGTGATAAGCACGAATCATTGCCACGCCGGCGAATTCGCCCTGCGCGCCAGCCATCGGCGCCATCGACACGCCCGCCATGCCGGTGACGTCCTTCAGTATTTCCTGCAATTCATACATCGAGGCGAGGAAGCCCTGTCCGGTTTCAGCCGGTGCATGCGGATGGCGTGCCAGAAATTGCGGCAGCATCGCCAGTGAATTGCAGGCGCGCGGATTGTATTTCATGGTGCACGAACCCAGCGGATAGAACTGGGTGTCGATGGAAAAATTCTTCTGCGACAGGCGCGTGTAATGGCGCACTACGTCCATTTCCGAGGCTTCGGGCAATTTTGGTGTGTCCGTCCGTAGCAGATGAGCGGGTAAATCGCTCACATCGGCAGCGTGTTCAGGTATCTGCGCGTGCGCGGCACGGCCCGGACGGGAGTGTTCAAATATCAGCATGATCTAGCCTAATTGTTACTTGATAAAAAGCCGGTTATGCCACAGAGAGCTCGGGGAAAACCTCCCCGCTCTGCGGGCCAAGAAATTACAAAACAGCCAAAGCAGCCTCGTAATCAGGTTCGGTCTTGATTTCCGGCACCAGTTGAGCGTGGATGACTTTGTTGGATTCATCCAGCACCACCACGGCACGAGCGGTCACGCCGGCCAGCGGGCCATCGGTGATTTTCACGCCGTATGTCTGCATGAAATCACCGCTGCGCAGTGTCGACAGCGTCACGACATTGTCCAGCCCTTCCGTGCTACAAAACCGCCCTTTTGCGAAAGGCAGATCGGCAGATATCACCAGTACCACGGTATTGTTCAGGCTGCCGGCCTTGGCGTTGAATTTGCGCGTGGACTCGGCACACACCGGGGTATCCAGCGAAGGCACAATGTTCAGTACTTTGCGTTTGCCGGCAAACTCGGCCAGACCGACATCGGCCAGATCCTTGTTGGTCAGTTTGAAATCAGGTGCAGCATCGCCGGTTTTTGGAAAGGTGCCAGCGACTTGGATAGGGGTGCCGCCTAGGGTTACTGTACTCATGGTCATGTCTCCTTGGTGGGTGATGAATCAGGATTTGTACGCGCAGGGCGGGCCTTCGCGCCGTTTGGACAGTATGCGCGCCAATTGTTGCGCGTATAGATCAAGGTCGGCCGCTGTTTTGGTTTCGGTCGCGCAAACCAGAATGGCATTGCCGAGTTCCGGGTAATGTCCACTTAAATCATAGCCTCCCAGAATGCCTTGTGCCTGGAGTGCGCGCAGCACTTCACCTGCAGGGGCATCAATCTGGATGACTGCTTCATGGAAACAATGCGCGCTGAATACGCGTTTTACGCCGGTAATGGCGCACAGCTTTTCCAGCAAGCTAAGCGTGTTGGCATGACTGGCTGCCGCCACGCGTTTCAGGCCTTCAGGTCCGAGCAGACTCATGTAGATGGTCGAGGCGGTTACTACCAGGCCTTGATTGGTACAGATGTTGGAGGTGGCTTTGGAACGGCGAATGTGCTGTTCACGCGCTTGCAGGGTCAGGGCAAAGCCTGGTTTGCCGTCCAGGTCCACGGTGCGGCCAACGATGCGGCCGGGCATCTGGCGCACCAGTTCCTGTTTGCAGGTCATGAATCCGTAATAGGGGCCGCCGCTGGACAGCGGCGCACCCAATGGCTGGCCTTCACCCACGGCGATGTCCGCACCTTTGGTACCCCATTGGCCCGGCGCTTTCAGCAATGCCAGCGAAGTCGGGTTGACCAGCGCGATGACGCGAGCGCCGTGCGCGTGCGCCCAGTTGGTGAGCGCATCCACTTCCTCCAGAGCGCCGAAGAAATTAGGCTGCGGCACCACCAGCGCGGCGAAGTCGCCCATATCCGCAGTTGGCACGGGGGTGGTGCCGGTGGCCGGGTCGTAGTCCAGCTCGATGATTTCGATGTGCTGGTTTTTAACGATGCCACGCACCACTGCGCGATATACCGGAGCGACGGTCTTCGGCATCAATATGCGTGCGGCACCTTTGTGGGCACGCACTGCCATCAGCACGGCTTCGGCCAGGCCGGAGCCGCCGTCATAAAGCGATGCGTTGGATACATCCAGACCAGTCAGTGAGGCCATCATGGTCTGATATTCGTAAATCAGTTGCAGTGTGCCCTGTGAAGCTTCGGCTTGATAAGGCGTATAGGCCGAATAGAATTCGCCGCGCGTGGTAATTTGCCATACTGCGGCCGGAATGTGGTGTTCATAGGCGCCGGCACCGATGAAATTAAGATAGCGGCCATCGGCCTCGGCGCGTTCCTGCATCAGGCGGCTGATTTCCATTTCGCTCAGCGAGGTGGGCACCTTGGTGAGCTTGCCGTTACGCAGCGCGGCAGGAATCTCGTCAAACAGGGCGTCGATGGAAGGCGCGCCAATTGCGGCCAGCATGGCCTGAATGTCGTTTTCGGTGTGTGGGATGAAAGGCATGATGTGTCCTGCTGAGTCGGTTGAAAGCGCCCGGGTTTTTAATGCGCTTCGGATTCTACCAGGGCCTGATAGGCGGCAGCGTCGAGCAGGTTGTCGAGGTCCGCGGCGTTGTCCGGCTTGAGGGTGAACATCCAGGCAGCGTGCGCGTCCTTGTTGATCGCCTCAGGCGTGGCTTCAACTTCAGCGTTGATGGCAACGACTTCACCAGCGATCGGCGCATACACGTCGGAAGCCGCCTTCACCGATTCCACGACGGCGCATTCTTCGCCGGCATTCAGTTTTCGGCCTACCGCCGGTGTCTCCACGAATACCATGTCGCCCAGCAAATCCTGAGCGTGTTCGGTAATACCAATGGTGACGGTGCCGTCGGCATTGAGTCTGGCCCATTCGTGGGACTTGGTGTATTTCAGATCGGCGGGAATGTTCATGGTGTTCTCCTGGGGAAATGTCGAATGT
>JBDSHM010000099.1:0-14161 GCA_039918495.1 Sulfuriferula sp.
CGGCGCTGATAAAGCCTTTCGCCCGCAATGCCTGCTGGCGCGCCAACTGATCACGGGACAGCTGGGTGCGTGCGCGCGCATCCGCAATCTGGGCGTCGATCACAGCGATCTCCGGGGGACGCTTGCCTGTACCCAGGTTGGCGGCCTGCGCCTGCGCCTGTTCCAGCAGTGCTTGCGACTGTGCCACTGCAGCGGCCTCCTGTGCGTGTTCCAGACTGAACAGCGGGGCATCTGCCCGGACTTCATCGCCGCGTTGCACCATGAGCGAAGTCAGTACCCCCGATTGCTGTGCTGCCACCCGCACCGGCTCGCCTTCCGCGTAGCCCTGGAAGTGTTGCGGTGGAGAGGGCTGGCAGCCAGCCAGGACGCATCCCGCCAACAGGTGCGGCAATAAGCTGTAATGGCGGTTAAACAGGATATTCATGGTAGAAAGTGTCGCTGACGGGTGCAGAAGGATAGCATTCTAAACGTGTCAGTCGCACGTGCGGTAGGTGCTTGTCGACTAAAGTCAGGACGAATGAAGCTGACCCGTCCCGCTCAGAGGTGGTTGGCTGCGGTGCCGAAATGTTTCGGCGCAGACATCCGCGCCATCATGTTCACCGGCGATTACTTCGGCACCGTCTCGATTGGTTGAGGGTGTGGCTGCTCTTGCTGTCTGTTGCCGCGGGATGCTGGTGTTGGAAGACGCGTGGACATAGGCGCTGCGGCGCTGGGTGGGGTAAGAAAAGGCAATGCGATATCGCTACTTCGTTATCGGGCAGATCAGGGCTGGGTCTCCTCCCTTAATTCAGCAAACGGCGAAGCTTGGCAATCCGCTAAAGTTCGATCTGAGCGCCCAGTTCAATCACCCGGTTCGTCGGAATATTAAAGAACGCCGTTGCGCTACTGCCATTGCGGGCCATGTTGACAAATAATTTTTCGCGCCACAGGGCCATTCCAGGCACTTTGGTCGCGATAAGCGTTTCACGGCTAAGGAAGAAAGAAGTTTCCAGCATGTTGAACTCGAGGCCACCTATGTTGCACAGGGCGAGCGCTTGCGGAATGTCGGGATCATCCTTGAATCCGTAACAGACTTTGACTCGATAAAACTCGTTGCCCAATGGGGTAATTTCAATGCGTTCGCTGGCGGGTACCCACGGCACATCTTTGGTTTGGACGGTAAGCAGCACTACTTTCTCATGCAGCACTTTGTTGTGAGCAAGGTTGTGCAGCAGGGCGTGGGGCACACCTTCCGGCGTGGCGGTCAGGAATACCGCCGTCCCGGGCACACGCAGAGGTGGATGGGCGGCGATGCCCGCGAGGAAAGGTTCAAGCGCGATGGCATTGATATGCAGGCGCTCGAACAGGATTTCGCGCCCCCTTTTCCAGGTGGTCATCAGCGTAAACAGGACGATGCCAACGGCCAGCGGAAACCATCCCCCATGCATAATCTTCATGGCATTGGCGCTGAAAAACGCCAGATCGACGGACAGGAAAAAGGCCATGCCGATCAGGGTGGCAGGCCAGCTCCATCTCCACAGCCCGCGCACCACGACAAAGGCGAGAATGGTGGTCATGGCCATAGTGCCGGTGACGGCGATACCGTAGGCTGCGGCCAGGTTGCTTGAAGTCTGGAAGCCGAGAACCAGGGCGATGATGCCTGCCAGCATGGCCCAGTTCATGAATGGAATGTAGGTTTGACCGATCTCCCTGGCCGAGGTGTGCAGGATTTCCATGCGCGGCAGGTAGCCCAGCTGGATTGCCTGGCGGGAGATGGAAAAAGCCCCGCTAATCACCGCCTGCGAGGCGATGACCGTGGCCACGGTGGCGAGCGCTACCATGGGTAACAGCCCCCATTCCGGTACCATTTTGTAGAACGGGTTTGCCGCGGCGCTGGCATCATGGATCATCAGTGCGCCCTGGCCGAAATAATTGAGCAGCAGGGCAGGCAGAACAAATCCGAACCAGGCAGCGCGAATCGGGTGTTTGCCGAAATGGCCCATGTCGGCATAGAGGGCCTCGGCACCGGTCAGCGTGAGTACCACCGCGCCCAGTGCCAGGAATCCCTGCCAGCGATTTTCAATGAAAAAGTGCACGGCATACATCGGGTTGACAGCCTGCAGCACAGCGGGGAACTGGATGATCTTGATCAATCCGAGCGCACCCAGTGTGGCGAACCAGATCATCATGACCGGGCCGAACAGCGCACCTACACTGGCCGTTCCCCGGCGCTGAATCAGGAACAGCCCAATCAGCACAACGAGGGAGATGGGGATGACATATGGTTGGAGTGCGGGGGTGGCAAGTTCAAGTCCTTCCACCGCGGAGAGCACCGAGATTGCCGGGGTGATGATGCCGTCGCCATAAAACAGGGCCGCACCGAACAGGCCCAGAACCACGAGCATCCAGCGCATGCGGGAGTCCTTCGAGGTGACCCGCTGCATCAGGGCGATCAGCGCCATGATGCCGCCTTCGCCCTTGTTGTCCGCGCGCATGATGAAGACGACGTATTTGAGCGAGACCACGATCAGCAATGACCAGAAAACCAGGGAGAGAATTCCAAGCACATTGTTGTGGCTGGGGATAACGCCATGTACCCCATTAAAAACTTGTTGCAAGGCATACAGGGGGCTGGTGCCGATATCGCCGTAAACGACGCCGATCGCCCCGATGGAAAGCGCCGCCAGGCCTTGCTTTTTCAATGGGTCTGAAACATTGGGTTGCTGCATGATTCTCGCAATCTGGATTTTACGATGAGGGTGATTATTTGGTTTTTTCAGCAGGTGCAATATCCGCATGCAGTGCCAAAGCCGGAATGATTGTAGCCTGCCGGTGAGGATAACGGTTAACTGCAACGCGACTCAGGTCGGGTACAGCCATGGTCTCAGGAATCTACCATAAAACTTAAACACCAGTCTTCGTTCAGCATCTGGGTAATCACTTCAGCGGGTACCGGCCGGCTGAAATAATATCCCTGCATCAGGTCGCAATGGTGGGAGCGCAGGAACGACAACTGTTCATTGGTTTCCACACCCTCCGCAATGGTTTTCATACCAAGGCTGCGTGCCATGGCAATAATGGCACTGACAATCGCAGCATCGTTCGGATCAGTATAAATGTCGCGTACGAACGATTGATCGATCTTGATGGCATTGATCGGGAAGCGTTTGAGATAGCTCAATGACGAATAACCGGTGCCGAAATCATCAATCGATATGGCGATGCCCAGGCTATTTAATTCATTGAGCATGGTGATGGAAGCCTGGATGTTCTGGATCAGCGTGCCTTCAGTAATTTCCAGTTCCAGCATGTCCGGCGACAGACCCGTTTGCGTCAGTATCTCGGTCACGATTTGCGCCAGATTGAGCTGGGCGAACTGACGCCCGGACAGGTTGACTGCAACGGGCAGGGCAGGCAGTCCTGCCATCTGCCATGCCTTGCATTGGGCACAGGCAGTGCGCAACACCCACTCACCGATCGGGACAATCAAACCGGTTTTCTCGGCCAGCGGAATGAATTCGGCAGGTGAAATCATCCCCAGTTCCGGGTGTTTCCAACGTAACAAGGCTTCCATACCGCATACCTTGCCAGTCCTGAAATCAACCTGCGGCTGATAATACAGCTGCAATTCATCCCGTTCCAGTGCGTGGTGCAAGGCATTGTCCAGCAACAAATGCTGCAATGCCTTGGCATTCATTTCGGCAGTGTAATACTGGTAGGTGTTGCCACCGGTGTCCTTGCTGCGGTTCAAGGCGATGGCGGCATTTTTCAGCAGGCCATCCGGCGTCAAGTCATCCAGAGGGTAAACCGCAATGCCGACGCTGGCAGTCAGGAATAATTCGTGTTCTCCGATACGGAACGGTTTCTTGAAGCTATGCAGGATTTCCTGGGTTAATGCGCTCACATCATCCAGTTGCGCGATGTCTGTGAATACCAAGGCAAACTCATCGCTACCGAGTCGAGCGATGGTATCAATGTCACGTATTTTCTTCTCGAGTCGTTCTGCGACCGCTTGAAGCAGGGCATTGCCCATTTCGTGGCCCAGGGTGTCATTAATGGTTTTGAAACGGTCCAGATTAAGATGCATGGCAGCCACCAGATGCTGATGGCGTTGAGCTTCGAGAATGGCTACTTCCAGGCGGTCAGAATAGAGTGCGCGGTTGGGTAAGCCGGTCAGGCTGTCGTGAGTGGCGAGATGCTGTAATTGCTCCTCATGGTGTTTGCGTTCCGAGATGTCGCGCATGATGGTGGAGAAAAAATCCACACTGCCATCTGGAAGTTTGTGCGCAACAATGACTGCCGATACCGGAATTTCTGCGCCATTGTGCCAGCGCAATGCACTTTCACCACGCCACATGCCTTCATGCATGGCAGTTGGCATGCCATTGTTGGACAAGCTTTCTGCCGCCCATGCGGGCAAAAAATCCTGCATTTTGGCGGTAGAAAGATCTTCGTTCAAATCGATACCCAGCATATTGCGTCCGGCCTGGTTCACAAAGGTCACTGTGCCATCCGGGCTGCAAATACCAATAAAATCGATGGCGGAGTTGATGATGGCCGCCAGTTGGGCACGACCGCTTTCGGCCTGTTTGTGTTCCGTGATATCACGTGTAATGGACAGCAATGAAGTGCTGCCATCAATTTCGCTGACCAGCGGCACAGCGTGTGTTTCCAGCCAGCGGCGATGACCTTTGAGGCCGGTAATTTCGAATTCAAGCGAAGCCTTGTTGCCTGCCAATACGCTGATGGTCATATTATGGAAAGCCTGACGGTACTCCGGCAACAGTATCCCCAGTAATTTTTTCCCCACCACCTGTTCGCTGGAATCGGCTTCTATCATTGCCAAACCCGATGCATTCATGAATTGCAGGGAATGGTCGGAACCAATAATTTTTACACATTCCGGTTCCGTGTCGATGATGGCTCGCAAGCGTGCTTCGCTCTCGCGCAATGCATTTTCCGCCGCTTCAAGAAGCCGTCGTTGCTCTGTGCGTTCCAATAAGGAATGTACACGGGTGGGGAGCAAGGCATAATGCCCGGGTGCCTTGAGTACATATTCATCCAGGCCTGAGTGCATGGCTTCCACGGCAATTTCTTCGCTGCCGGTACCGGTAAACATGACTACCGGGCATTCCGGCATGACCTGCTTAATCATGCGTAAAACGCTCAGACCATCGGTCCAGCGTAATTGATAATCGGTAATTACCAGGTCAAGATCGCACGTTTGTATACGTTGCTTGAATTCGTCCATGTCAGTGACAAATTCCGTCTGCATTTCCGGAAATTCCCGCTCGAGTGCCCGGGTTGCAAGGGCGCGATCGTCGGGATTGTCATCCACAAGCAGACATTTTAGCAGGGTATGTTGGGCTATTTTTGCATCCATTTTAGCTATCTCCGGCAGCTTGAATATCCGGTTTTTCATTGAGTATGAACCAATACATTCCCAAGGCCTTTACCATTTCCAGCAGGGTATCGAACCCAACCGGCTTGACCAGATAGGAATTGGCACCGAGATCATAAGCATGGCCCACATCCAAGCTTTCCTTGGAGGAGGTTAATACCACGACCGGCAAACGCATGAGACCAGGCTGTTCGCGCAGCCAGGCGAGCACTTCCAGTCCTGATTTGCGCGGCAGTTTCAGGTCCAGCAGCATGAGTGCGGGTAGTGGGTAGCGGTTACGGTCGGCGTATTGGCCCTGACCCGAGAGATAAGCGACGGCCATTTCGCCATCCTCCACCACTTGCAATGGATTGGATAAATTCGACTTGTCCTTGGCGCGGCGGAACAGCATCACGTCATTGGCGTCGTCTTCCACCAGCAATAGTGTCGGCAGTGTTATATTCATCACACCTCCCTTGTCAGCGGCAATTCTATCCAGAATCTGCTGCCATTATTTTCTTTTGTCATGACCCCCGCGCGACCTCCCATGCGTTCCATCCCCTTGCGTACAATCGCAAGCCCGATTCCAGTTCCGGGATAGGTTTCGATGCCATGCAAACGTTCGAATACCTTGAAAATCCGTTCGGCATGTTCAGCCGGGATGCCAATGCCATTGTCATCTACATATAAGCGTACCTTGTTTGCAAGCATTTCTGCCGATATCTGTATTAATGGCGACGTATCCGGTGCAACAAATTTGATGGCATTGGATAGCAGGTTGGCAATGACCTGTACCAGGGTCTGATAATGACCGAGCGCATTCGGCAGCGATCCAATGATGGAAATACGGGCTTGCCGTTCGGCGATCCGTGGCTGAAGCTGGGCGATGGCCTCGGCTACAATTTTGGCCAGACTGACCGGATTCGGGTTGAGCTCACTGCGGCTCAACTGGCTATAGGCCAGCAGATCCTGAATGAGGATGTCCATGTGGTTGGCTGCGGTTACGATGCGTTGCGCGAAGTCCTGACCTGCCGGGTCGAGGTGGCTTGCGTAATCTTCCTGCAGCGCCTGGGTAAAGCCCTGAATCGCGCGTAAAGGGGCGCGCAAGTCATGAGACACCGAGTAGCTGAATGCCTGCATTTCTTCCACCGAAGCCTGCAATTCCTCGGCGCGCTGTTGCAGTTCAATATTTAATTTGCGGATGCTGGTTTGCGAGGTTATCAACCGAGTGTTGGCTGTTTCCAGTTCTGCTGTTCGTTCTACGACACGATGTTCCAGTTCGGCATTGAGCAAGTTTATTTGCTGCTTTGCCAATTTGCGCTGGGTGATGTCGTAAGCGGTAGCCAGACCTACCGACGACCCTTCGAATTCAATGGAATCGGCGGTAACATCCAGCCAACGCTCTGAGCCCTGTTTCGTAATGATTTTGAGTTCATAGCGGGCGGGACCACCCGTGTTGCTCAGGCGCGCCAATGAACGTTCTTTGATCATCTCCTGATATTCGGGTGCTACCAGCTGCCACAAGTCCATGGTCAGCAATTCTTCGCGTGTGTAACCGCTATACTCGATGGCTTTTGGATTGACGAAACACAGGCGCCCGCCACGATGGAGAAAAATGGCGGTCGCAATGGTTTCGGTAAGCATGCGGAAATTTCTTTCCCGTTCCGAGAGGATTTCGTTGGCACGTCGCGCTGCGGAATTTTCCCGTCTTAACAGGAAAAACAAGACCAGCGTACTGGCCAGAACCAGACTCCATTCCCTCAGCGATTCCAGGCGCTCAGTGAAAACGGGATCAGTAATATATTGCTGCAGGAACTGGTCGGACAAAAGTATCCATAAGCTGGAAAGCAGCAAATATAAAAAAACAATGCGCAGAGTCGGATATATCATCGCGTCTTGTGCCATCGGAGTGATGTCCTTTATGGGGACAATAGGGAGTTTGAAGTTAAGCAGTCCGCTTCACATGCGCCCCTGCAGCCAATACGAAAAACGTTAGTTATTTTTCAACGTATTGAATTTAAATATACTTCATTATCACTGCTGCCGATAGCGTGGATGGTAATCCGTTATTCGATCACCATCGGATGCTGGCTGAATAAATCGTCGCATACAGTCCGGATCAGTGTTGCAATGCGCCATACAGTTTGGCGTACAGGCCGCCGCCGCGTATCAAATCGATATGCGCACCTTCCTCGATAATCTGGCCGCCGTCGAATACGTAAACGCGGTCGGCTTGCTTTACCGCAGACAGGCGATGCGCAATGATCAGCGTCGTACGATCTTTCAGAAAATCATGCAATGCCACATGCAGTCTGGCTTCAGTACCCGCATCCAGCGCTGAAGTGGCTTCGTCCAGAATCACCACCTTGGGATCAGCCAGGATCATGCGCGCGATGGCCAAACGCTGGCGCTGGCCGCCTGACAGCCGCACTCCCTGGCGGCCGACAATGGTATCCAGTCCGTTCGGCATGGCACGGATGGTCTCGGCCAGCTGCGCTACTTCCAGCGCCTGCCATAACGCCGGTTCATCCATGTCGCGCCCCAGGCTCAGATTCATGCGCACACTGTCATTGAACAGGGCCGGATGCTGCAATACGGTGGCGACATTCTCGCGCACTACATCGAAACCGATTTCGGTGCTGGGAATGCCATCGAAAGCGACGCTTCCCGACTGCGGCTGATACAGGCCAAGAATGATCTGCACCAGCGTGGATTTGCCACCGCCGGAGGCACCGACCAGTGCGACTTTTTCGCCTGCCCGGATGTTCAGGCTGACACCGTTCAGGACTTCGTTTTCGCCATATCGGAAGTACACGTTATCTATGGACAGGCCGACTGTGTGCTTGTCCGCGAATGGGTTATGGAGATGCGGATACTGCGGTTCATCCTTGAGTGCGAGCAGACGGTTGATGCGCGCCAGTGCGGCCTTGGCGCCGAACCATGCATACTGAATGCCGAGGATATCCTGCACCGGCCCGATCATGAACCACAGGTAGCCGAACACCGCCATCATCTCTCCGATGCTCAGTCCGGAATAGACCACCATCAGCATGCTCACGCCGCGAAAAATATCAAAACCGAACAGAAAGATCAGAAACGACGCACGGCTTGCCGCATCGCTTTTCCACGAAAATGCGGCGGTGTGAGTGCGGATGTCCTGCGCCCTATCCATTACCCTTGCCAGGTAATGGCGCTCGCGGTTGAGGGCGCGAATTTGCTGAATTGAGTCCAGCGTTTCGGTGAGGGCTTGCTGAAACAACTCGAACGCACTGTTCTCGACGCGTTTGAGTTCCTTCACTTTTTTCCCCAGCAACATGGTGAAATAAATCACCAGCGGATTGAGCAGCAGAATGAACAATGCCAGTTGCCATTGCATCCACAACAGCACGGCTGTCATGCCGACCAGCATGAATGCGGCCACTATGAATTTGGCAACGGCCGCACCTATGAAATCGTCCACTGCATTCAGGTCGGTAACAAAATGCGACGTGACGGTACCGCTACCCAGCGTTTCATATTCGGACAAGGCGATGTGCGACAACCGCAACAGCATTTGGCGGCGCAGGCGATAACTCACGTCCTTGGCGATCAGCGTGAATTGGCGGCTCTGCCATACGCCTGCCACCATGGCGATCAATCGCAGGAGCAGGGTGGCGACAAGTACCGTGCCGATATACAGGGTTGCCCCATGCCATGTAACAGGTGCGTACTGATCGATAAAGCGGGTCAGTGCGCCCGGTTGATGCAGCAACACCTGATCCACCAACAACGGCAGCAACAGCGGGATCGGCACGCTGGCCGCCGCCGCAAACAATGCGACCAGGTTGGCGAACAGTAGTTTGCGTTTGTGCGCGCGTGCGAGGCCAATCACAAAAGACCAGGTGTAGGAAGAAGGTGTACTCACGTATTCGGTATTTTTTTGATTCACATGGTTTGTAAAAACAGCCAGCCGGCAGCGACACCCAACAGCATGGCAAACATGCCAACGGCCGTTTTACGTGCCAGCAATCGACCGCCAATGAATAGGATCAGGTTGAATTTGAATGCCATGTTGGCAATGAATGCCAGGATGATGGCTATGACCGCCTGGTTAGGTGTGAGCTTTCCCAGTTCAAACAGGTGCAGGCTGGAAAGCGTGATGGGGTCGACATCAGTGAGGCCCGAGGCCACTGCGACAGCATAGAGCCCCCGACTGCCTGCGTAGTCGGACAGCCAGGCAGCGGCGAACAGTACCACCGCATAGAGCAGACCGAATCCCAGCGCCGTGCGTATTTCGGTGGGGTTGTTAAGTTCCAGATCCGGTAACTCGTTGGTAGGCTTTAATTCTCGCCACAATAGGGCGGTACCCAGCAGTCCTGCAATCAATCCGCCACCCAGGACTGGCAACAGCATTGGCAACACCTGTGGCGACACCACTGCGGCAATGACACCAAGGCGTACCAGCACAACCAGATTGGCGAGCAATATCACCACCGTGGCTAGCGGTGTAAGCGCCGCGTTGGCACGTGCATGACGGGAAAATACCAGTGTCGTGGCGGTACTCGACACCAGTCCGCCCAACAGCCCCATCAAAGGAATGCCGTGGCGCTGGCCGGCAATGCGTAGCGCGGCATAACCGGCCAGACTGACACCGGAAATCAGCACCACCATCCACCATATCTGATAGGGATTGAGTGCGTGATAGGGACCGTAATCCTGATTCGGCAGCAACGGCAGGATCACCAGCGACAACACGGCGAATTGCAGGAAGGAAAGGAGGTCGCGACGCGTCAGGCTGCGTGTGATGCCATGCAGTTCGGTCTTGAAGTAGAGTAGTACCGTGGTGACGATGGCAAGCATGACCGCCAATTGATAGTAGCCATACCAAACTGTCGCGCCCAATCCGTAACAAAGGAGAATGGCTGCCACCGTAGTGGTGCCGGGATCGTCACCCAGATAAGGCGCGCGGGCATAAGCCGCCACCATCATGCCGCCGACCACCAGCAGGCCGCCAGCCAGTATCCAGGCGCTGTGAGTCTGTTCCGATAATAAGGCGGCCAGTGTGCCGAACAACGCGACCAGGGTAAAGGTGCGCAGTCCCGCTTTGGCGCTTGGGGTGCGCTCACGTTCCAGGCCGATCAGCATGCCAATGGCGAGACTGATGGCGAAGGCGGGCAGATGTTCCAGCCCTCCGTCGGTAACGAAGCCGGTATTGATTTAGTTCTCCTCGATCCAGTGTTCCAGTTTTAATTGTAGGCTGGTCACGCCATTGTATGTATTGGTCTCGGGCCGGTATACGGCCTGAATGCGTTCGGGCAGCGGCTGATCGCGAAAAAACAGGATGCTTTCGAATAGCTGGCCTGACATTTCCAGACGCAGCTTGAGGTGCTTTTCACCCACCACGCGCTGTTGGGCAACCCGGAACACGCCGCTGAAACTGGGCGCCGGGAAACCTTGTCCCCATACTTGGCCGTCCAGTGCCTGGGCGAGTTCCAGATTCAGGGTTTGCAATGGCAGTTCGCCATCGATTTCGATCACTTTGGATAGGTCACCCGGCGACAATAATCCGTGAACGGTCTGCTCGAAGAGGATGGCAAAACGTCCAAAATCGATTTCCCGTATGGATAAGCCTGCTGCAGCAGCATGACCGCCGAATTTGAGAATCAGATCCGGTGCACGCTTGGATACGATATCCAGTGCATCGCGCAAATGCAGGGCGCCGATGGAGCGGCCGGAGCCTTTGATCTCGCCATTATTACCGCGTGCAAAGCAAATTGCGGGGCGATGATATTTGTCCTTGAGGCGCGAAGCGAGAATGCCGATGACACCTTGGTGCCAGTCCGGGTCGAACAATGCCAGGCTGTAACTGTCGGTTGTTTCGATGCACTCGAGCGCGGCCAGTGCGGTCTCCTGCATGTCGGCCTCGATACTGCGTCGTTCCGCATTGAGCGCATGCAGGCGCTGGGCAATGGCGAGGGCGGCGTCATCGTCGTCGGTGAGCAGGCAGGCGATGCCGAGCGACATATCTTCCAGGCGGCCTGCCGCATTCAGGCGCGGCCCCACCATGAAGCCGAGGTCGAATGCCGAGGCTCGCGCGGGGTCGCGTCCTGCGGCCTGGAATAGGGCGCGAATGCCAGCACACGATCGCCCAGTTCGCATGCGGCGCAAGCCTTGTTCTACCAGAATGCGGTTGTTGTCGTCGAGTCGCACGACATCCGCTACCGTACCCAAGGCAACAATATCGAGCAGTTGGGCGAGGTTGGGCAAGGTCTCCGCGGTGAACACGCCGCGTGTACGCAATTCGGCACGCAACGCCAGCAACACATAAAAGATTACCCCCACACCGGCCAGATTCTTGCTGGGAAATGGGCATCCGGGTTGATTGGGGTTGACGATCAGCGCTTCGGGCAATTCATCGCCAGGCAAATGGTGGTCGGTGATCAGCACTTCGATACCCAGCTGTTTCGCCTCGGTTACACCGGCTACGCTGGCGATGCCGTTGTCTACGGTGATGATCAAATCAGGGCTGCGTCCGGCTGCCAGACGGACAATTTCCGGTGTTAATCCATAGCCGTACTCAAACCGGTTGGGCACCAGAAAATCGGCGCTGCCACCCAGTAGCGCCAGGCCGCGCAAGGCGACCGCGCAGGCGGTGGCGCCATCGGCATCATAATCGGCTACAACGAGAATGCGCTCTTTATTGGCGACGGCATCAGCCAGTCTTTGTGCGGCGGCATGTATGTTTTTGAGCGTATCAAAAGGCAGCAGGCCGGCAAGTTTGGTTTCCAGCTGTTCGATATGGGTAATTTGCCGCGCCGCATAAATGCGTGCGAGAACGGGATGCAAACCGGTGTTGGCGAGGGTATGAGCGACAGCTTCAGAGTAGGGGCGCGGTGTGATTTTGACCATGTACGCAGTGTACCTTTAACCCTCGTTATAATCGCGCTTTGATTGGGAGGCGGAATGTTGACTACTATAGATTTGATGCGTCATGGCGAGCCCATGGGCGGCCGCAAATACCGTGGCCAAACCGATGATCCGTTGTCGGACAAAGGCTGGGCACAAATGTGGAAAGCGGTAGGCGATTATGCCGGTTGGCAACGCATCATTACTTCACCGTTAAGTCGCTGTCAGGCATTTGCCAACGCGTTGGCAGAACAGCGTGGTATCCCGGTCAGCGTGGAAGGACGTTTCAAGGAAGTTGTTTTTGGTGCGTGGGAAGGCCATACCGCCGAACAACTTACTGCCCATCATCCTGACTTGCTGTTTGATTTCAAATGCGATCCGGTGACAAATCGCCCTGAGGGTGCGGAACGACTGGAAGATTTCCAGTCGCGCGTGATGGCTGGCTGGCATGCCATGCTGGATGCTCATTCCGGCGAGCATGTGCTGGTGGTATGCCATGCCGGTGTGATTCGCATGCTGATGTCCGGCATGCTGGGCATGCCGGTACAGAACGCCTATCGCATTCAGATTGGCAGTGCTGCCGTGTCACGCTTCATCGTGGAAGAAAGACATGGACAAAGACTGGCTACATTGCTGTTTCACGATGGCGTATTGCCCGAAAATCAAGGCAGGACAAGCAGTCAGAATAGTCACTCCGTGCATGCTGCGGCATGAAACGGCTATTCCGTTGTCACAATGCCGGGTACTTTGCTGGCGGGGTCCATTGATAAAGCCATGTCTCGCTCAATGCCTGACCATCCGCGCGTAAATACAATCGAAGATTGATCGGATCCGTCGAGGTGTCGGTGGGTTTCAGATCAAACATCACGCGCATTCCATCAATCGAATCGAGCGGACGTACCGAAGCAATTTCGGTTTTGCCGCGTGACACCGTGATCACCGGTTCGATTACCGCATTCTTGCCGAGCATGGAGAGTGCACCTCCGGCAAAATCGATCACGAACCGCCAGGAGAAATAAGTGCGCTTCTGCCCGATAATGCCGCCCTCTCCGGTACGTGTAGAGACCACCCTGGCAAGTGGTGAAGCTACCGGTGGTTTTACACCCCAGTAGAGGCGATAGGCGAACAGCAGCTCCTGTCCGGCATAAGTGGGTTTGGCCGGATTCCAGAAAGCGACGATGTTGTCCGAAGTCTCGTCCACGGTAGGGAGTTCAATCAGTTGAATCGACCCCTTTCCCCAGTCCGAACGCGGTTCGACCCAGAGGCTGGGGCGACGATTATAGAAAGCGCCGTCATCCTGATAGTGGTCGAAATTCCGGTCACGCTGGAGCAACCCGAAACCGCGCGGATTCTCGTCTGCATAAGCATTGAAACGCAGATTCGCAGGATTGGTCAGCGGCCGCCAGATCCATTCGCCATTGCCGTTCCACATCGCCAGGCCATCCGAATCATGAATCTCCGGCCGCCAGTCGTTGTGGATGCGATGATCATTCTCGCCGCGCAGGAACATGCTGGTCAGCGGCGCTACGCCCAGCCGTTCAATGGGCTTACGCGGGTAGAGCGCGGCATCAACATCCATGACCATCTGCGCGCCCGGATGAATGACGAAACGATAGGCACCGGTAATGCTGGGAGAGTCCATTAATGCGTACACCGTGAGCATGCCTGAATCCGGCGCAGGCTGTTCAAACCAGTAGGCAGTAAAGCGTGGAAACTCCTCGCTACGCGCCATGCCGCTGTCTATTGCCACACCGCGTGCGGACAAACCATATTGCATCTGTGCATCGACCGCCCGGAAATAACTGGCACCTAGAAATGCTGCGATGTCGCGTTTTTCATCGGTATGATAAAACAACTGAAAACCGGCGAAGCCCAGGTTCTTGGGCAAATGCGTACCCTGCAGTCCGCTCTTGCCGT
>JBDSHM010000100.1:0-1510 GCA_039918495.1 Sulfuriferula sp.
GGGCGAAACGCCATTTTAACGCGTCTCGGGCGCCCGAGTGAAAATCCAATAAAAAAGGGGCTGTTCCCAGCCCCTTTTCATGCGGTTAGAAAATCCGCTTAGTGTTCGCCGAGCACCGAAACGGTAATCTCAGCCACCACATCAGCATGCATCGCGATGCTGATGGGGAAATCACCGATTGCCTTGAGCGGGCCCGCTGGCATGCGCACTTCAGCCTTGCTCACTTCAAAACCCTGCGTGTTGAGCGCATCGGCAATGTCTACATTGGTCACAGAACCGAACAAGCGGCCATCCATACCGGCCTTTTGGGAAATTTGCAGCATGAAACCGGCCAGTTTCTCGGCACGGGCCTGAGCTGCAACCAACGTCGCTGCATGGGCCTTTTCCAGTTCCACACGCTTCTCTTCAAAGTGCTTGAGATTGGCACTCGTGGCACGTTTGGCTTTGCCTTGCGGGATCAGAAAATTACGCGCGTAACCGTCTTTCACCTTGACCACATCGCCCAGGGTACCCAGGTTGACCACTTTTTCCATCAGAATAATTTGCATGGCGATTTCCTTAATGCAGGTCGGTGTAAGGTATCAGCGCCAGATAGCGTGCGCGTTTGATGGCGGTGGAAAGCTGACGCTGGTAGCGGGTTTTAGTCCCGGTAATGCGCGCCGGGATAATTTTGCCGTTTTCTGCGACAAAATCCTTCAGGATATCCACGTCCTTGTAATCAACCCACTTGATACCTTCAACGGTAAAGCGGCAGAACTTGCGACGTTTGAACAACTGGCGGGAACCTTCCCGGCGCTTGGTGTTTTTGCTATTGGTTGGACGAGGCATGATGCACTCCTATCTAAACTGTTTTTAAGCTGCAAATATGCAGCACGATCTGATTACTCTGCGGACTCTTTCTGGCCAGGAAACCTTCAGCACTGATGGGGTCACCACCGGTAAGCGCACTGATACTTTGTGCTATCTCTCCCATTGCGACTGCCGCCATCTCTACATTTACCCGACGCGTTACGCCTGCTTCCACCTGCTGCGATTCATGACGGATACGCAAACTTAACAAGGGTACGCCGGCCGGGGTATAACGTAGCGCTTCGGCTTCAGCAACAATGCCGGTCAATCTCAGCCTATTGGTTTCCAAGCATTCAGGCAGCTGGCGTAGCCGGTTCGGCTGACTCCGCTGGCGTTACCGGAGCAGCCTGCTCAGGCTTTGCCTCAACTGGCTGGGTCAGGGAGCGCGACTTCTCTTCCTTCATCATCGGCGAAGGCGCAGTCACTGCATCTTCCATGCGCACCGTCAAATGGCGCAACACAGCGTCGTTGAATTTGAAGCCATGCTCCAGCTCATCCAGCGTTTCCTGGTCGCACTCGATGTTCATCAAGACGTAGTGGGCTTTGTGGACTTTCTGGATTGGATAGGCCATCTGACGACGGCCCCAGTCTTCCAGACGATGAACCAGACCATTGCGCGCTGCAATCTGGCCGCGATAGCGCTCGATCATGGCGGGCACTT
>JBDSHM010000101.1:0-4742 GCA_039918495.1 Sulfuriferula sp.
TGCGCTACCTTGTGGCCACCAGTTGCAGCAAGCGCAAACTTGAGCGGCGACTACTCAGCCATTACCCGTGACGATGGAACCAAGCAGCTTGCCTACAAAGGCAAGCCGGCCTATTTGTTTGCCAAGGATCAAAAACCGGGCGACAAACTGGGTGATAACGTAAAAGACGTATGGCACGTCATTAAATAATGCGCCGCAACAAATAAAAAATTCCTGCTCGAGAGTTGATCACAGTGTCTGCCTGGCGCAGACAGGGTGATCAATTTCAGCTGCATTCAGTGCCTTGATAGCTCAAGGCATACAGGACGCTTACAGCATGTCATCGTAATAGGGACGGGTGCCATAGTAGGTATGGATATCTGCCGCCCAAGTGCGATCGGCCATGTTGGGCCAGTTGTCTGAATCGAAACCCGGCGCATCCTTGAGGCGATCCTTTTCGACATTAAGAATGAAACGCTTGTTCGTGGTGTCGAGCGTCAACGCATTCCAGGGTACCGCGAATAGTTTTTCGCCCATACCGAGAAATCCGCCAAAGGACAAAACAGCATAGGCGATTTTGCCGCTGCGCATGTCCAGCATAATATCCTTGATGTCTCCCAGATCTTCTTCCTTGTGGTTATAGACATCTTCACCCATCAGTGTGTCGGCACCCATCAGAGACGGGCCAGGTCCGGTGCCATTGCTGGATTTATACATGCCTAAGGTATCGCGTTCTAGATAACTCATAATGATTGCTCCTTTGAAATATGAGCTTTCATCATAGGGTTCGAAACCGTCTTGTTCTGTTCGATCTCCCACATACTTGATCAATTATTTTTATTGAGCCAACCTGGCAGAATGAATGTCTTGTTCGGCTGAAAAAGGGGCAAAGAAATTTTTTGGTCGGTATCAGAAGATAAAGCAGTGCATCATGCTTTGGCAGCGTGCTGCAAATAGGCGGGCAAATTTTTGAATAGATCCAATGCGGCTGGCTTACCGCTCCAACAGCATTGGATTGGCACAGTTTAATGCTTGTTGGTGTCTTCTTTATTGAAGCTGCTGAATGGAGATGTAGGCACCGTTGCACCGACTGCAATGTATGCATACCCTTTATTCTGCCAGTATGTCAGTGCATACGGTCCGGCCGGAACCACCGTCACAAAACCATCCAGATCTTCGGGTTTGAAACCGAGCGCCGCCGCGTCGTTTTTACATACTTCGAAACGTACGCCCTGCTGCGCAAAACTGGCTGCACGATCCACGATGTCTTTATATTTTGAGTAGTTCTTCTTTGCCCAAAGGACCACTTCAGGGCCATGGGAGACGATGACGACCTTGATCGGATCGATTTCATGCGGGCCATATTCTGCGGTTGCCTTTAATAAGGCAGCGACATTGTTGAAGACCATGCCGACACTTTTTGGGTCCTGGAAATTAAAATCCCATACCACTTTAAGTTGTTTTAATTGGTCGATATCCGCATAGCTGCTGGATTTTGCCGTGCCATAGGGCGCAGTGATATTCGAATCTTCCGCAAAGGCCATGCTGGAAAAACCTATCACGACGATCAAAGCCGTTTTTTTGAACAAATCAGCGCATCTCATTGTTATCTCCATTTTTAAAATGTGGGCAGAAACTGAACTATCCCATACCTGGAAAATACGGGGCAGCTAGGCGAATCTACGCCCAAAACAGTATTTGTCAACGGGGAGGAAGAGGGTCTTGAAGCGCTATCCTGCTGAATCAGAAATCAGCGACTGCTTGCGGATGGAGGTATGGATAGATGCGTATATCCAAGGCGCCTCAGGGGCTATTTCAGGGTGTGGCCCTTATATCAGGTAAAGTGTTCTACGGCTTTTACGGCCGCAGCGTATGGCTTGAGTTAATGCCCATGCGCGGCCGCGCCGCCCTTGAGTACGTACATGGTGCCGCAGTAGGGACACAGCGCCTCGCCCTTGATTTCAACCGGCAGAAACACGCGCGGATGCGAGTCCCAGGCAATCATGTTCGGCATCGGGCAATGCAGGGGCAGGTCGCTGCTGCTGACTTCGATGATGCGCTGGGTGTTTTCGTGTAGCACTTGAACCATGATTTATCCCTTATTCCAATTCGCAATAAAAACGATAACCGCGTTGGCTTCGTCTTCGGCTCCTAGCCGTACTGGTTGTACTGTCTTCGTCGCCTCATCCTCGCCGCCTTGCTCTCCTTATCTATTGCAAATTGAAATTAAATGTAGCTGAGCCAGCCCGCGTGTTTCGGGTCTTTGCCGGTCACGCAGTCGAAGTACATTTTTTGCAGCTGCGTGGTAATCGGGCCGCGTGCACCGGCGCCGATGGTACGGTTGTCGAGTTCGCGTATCGGTGTAACTTCAGCGGCGGTGCCGGTGAAGAATGCCTCATCAGCGCTGTACACTTCGTCGCGGGTGATGCGCTTTTCAATGACCTGCAGACCGATTTCGCCTGCCAGCTGTACGATGGTGTCGCGCGTGATGCCTTCCAGCGCGCTGGTCAGGTCGGGGGTGATGAGTTTGCCGTTGCGCACGATAAACACATTTTCGCCGGATCCTTCGGCAACAAAGCCATCTACGTCAAGCAGCAACGCTTCCTGATACCCGTCCTGCGCCGCCTCCTGGTGGGCAAGGATGGAATTCATGTAATTACCGTTGGCCTTGGCCTTGCACATGGTGACGTTGACATGATGGCGGGCAAACGAAGAGGTTTTCACGCGGATACCGTGCTCCAGCGCTTCCGCACCCATGTAGGCTCCCCAGGTCCAGGCGGCGACGATGACGTGGGTGGACAATGTCTTGGCGGAAATACCCATGGCCTCTGCGCCATAGAATGCCATCGGGCGCAGGTAGGCGGATTCCAGATTGTTGTCGCGCACGGCAGCGAGCTGGGCAGCGGTAATTGTGGCCTTATCAAACGGGATGGTCATGCCCAGAATGTGCGCGGAACGAAACAGGCGGTCGGTGTGTTCCTGCAAGCGGAAAATGGCGGTGCCTTTGTCTGTTTTATATGCGCGCACGCCTTCGAATACGCCCATGCCATAGTGCAGGGTGTGGGTGAGGACGTGGGTGGTGGCATCGCGCCAGGGCACCATCTTGCCGTCGTACCAGATAAAACCATCGCGGTCAGCCATTGACATTGCAGCAACTCCAAAGACTTGTAAAAAGGCAAATTGTAACCGATTCAGAGCACATCGGTTATGTGAAAAGCATGTGCCAAAGCTGCCTGACTGCCGCCGCATGATCGGCGACCTGTTTGTGCTCGATGCGCGCGGTCTGCGCACTTTGCAGACGCAATGCATGCTGCAGACGACGAAATTCGCGGTAGGCGCTGCGCACGGCTTCCGCGTCCCGGTCAGGAATCAATGCCAGCTCCGCAGCCAGCCTGAGCAAGGCAATGTTGCCGCTATTCCGGGTAAGTTCCGAGTGATGTGCAGCGTAGGCAAGCACCAGATATTGCACCATGAATTCCACATCGACTATACCGCCGGCATCGTGTTTAAGGTCGAACAGTTCACTGGGATTGGGATGGCCGTCATGCATTTTCTGTCGCATGACGAGCACGTCCTCGCGCAGTTTGGCGATATCGCGCGGCTGGGTGAGGATATCGCAGCGGATACGCTCGAATGCGTTACCCACGCCAGCGTCGCCCGCCACGTAACGGGCGCGGGTGAGCGCCTGGTGTTCCCAGGTCCAGGCATGGCTATGCTGATATTGAGTGAATGCCTCGATGTTGCTGACCAGCAGGCCCGATGCGCCGTCCGGACGCAGGCGCAGATCGGTCTCATACAGCACGCCTGCGGCGGTGGTGCTACCCAGCCAGGTATTGATGCGCTGGGCAAGGCGCGCATAATTTTCGGCCGCCGCGGGTGCGGGGTCATCGTAGAGAAAGACCAGATCGAGGTCGGAGGCATAGCCCATCTCGCGCCCGCCGAGTTTGCCGTAGCCGATGATGGCAAAAGCCGGCGTATCGCAGTGGCGATTGCGTACGCCGGCCCATGCCAGCGGCAGGGTAGCCGATAGAATCAATGCGGCGAGATCGGATAGGTGATCCGACAGCGCCTCCAAAGTCAGCACGCCAGCCAGGTCTTGCGCCAGCAGGTGGAAAGTGACGCGTTGGCGGAACTGGCGCATGGCGTCCATTTGACGTTCGGTGTCGCCATTGTGGGTGTCCATCAATGCCTGCAGTTCCGCCTTCAATGTCGGCCAATCCTGGACGGCATAAAGTAAGCGCGTGTCGAGCAGTTCATCTAGCAGCATCGGATTGTGTGCCAGATACTGCGCTGCCCAGGGACTGGCGGCACACAGGGTGGCCAAGCGTTGCAGGGTGACGGGATATTCCACCAGCAAGGCGAGGTAGGAGTCGCGCTTGGCGACGGTTTCCAGCAGATCGAGGATGCGCGCGAGTGTGGCATCAGGTGGCTTGCAAGCGGCGGCAACTTCAATCAGCGCCGGCATCAGCGTGTCAAAGCGTGCGCGATTGCTGGCGGGTAGGGTGGTGTAACGAGTGCTGCTGCGAATCTGACTTAGCCGATTGCAGACTTCGGCGGGCACGCTATAGCCCAGTCCAGCCAAAGTTGCCAGCGCATCGGCGTCTTCCAGCGCACCTTGCCATAGCCCGGCGAGAGGATGGCTGCTTTCGTCTGCCTGCGGTGCAGCGAATACCTGATCAAAATGGCGCGACACATGCTGGCGCTGGCTGTTCAGCGCGTTCAGAAAAGTCGGGTAATCGGCAAATCCCATACTGATCGCGATG
>JBDSHM010000102.1:0-4310 GCA_039918495.1 Sulfuriferula sp.
ACAAGGTTCGCGGACGCGGCTATCGCCTGCCGCACGCACCCTGCTGGCTCGACGCCGGCATAATCGAACATGCGCTGGGTACTCATGCAGCGCGTTTCCATATAGAAGTGGCCGAATATCTTGACTCAACCAATACCGAGTTAATGCGCTCAGCTGTAAACAATGCACCGCATCGCAGCTGTCTGGTGGCAGAAATGCAGCTTGCCGGACGCGGACGGCGCGGGCGTGTCTGGCAAAGCGTATTGGGCGGCAGTCTCGCCTGCTCGGTACTGTGGCGTTTTGATACAGGCGTAGGGGCGCTATCCGGCTTGAGCCTGGCGGTGGGCGTAGCGCTGCTGCGGGCCCTGCACCAATTTGGCGCGGATGCAGTGCAGCTTAAATGGCCGAACGACCTGCTCTGGCACTATCGC
Source organism: Sulfuriferula sp. (assembly GCA_039918495.1). Taxonomy (GTDB): domain Bacteria; phylum Pseudomonadota; class Gammaproteobacteria; order Burkholderiales; family Sulfuriferulaceae; genus Sulfuriferula. Next base: position 411 of record JBDSHM010000102.1, read on the forward strand.
AAACTGGGTGGAATACTGATTGAAGTGCAGGGCGACGTGATGGGCCCTTCTTTCGCCGTCATCGGCATAGGCATCAATTTGCAGCTATCCGCATCGGTACGTGCCGAAATCGATCAGTCGGTAACCGATTTGAACGAAATATGTGGCACCCAAATCGATCGCAACCATCTGGTGGCAGCGCTCCTGATTCATCTGGATGATGTCATGCGGGATTTTGAGCAATCCGGACTCACTCAACTACGCGCTGAATGGCTCGCTGCACATGCCTATCAGGACAAACCCGTGCGGGTCTTGATGGCCGATGGCAATGACCAGCTCGGCACCGCCATAGGCGTGTCTACAGGCGGTGCATTATTACTACAAACTACCAGCGGCCAGCAGTTAACGCTCAATGGCGGCGAAGTTCACCTGACGCGTCGTCTGACATGATCCTGGCGATCGACGCGGGCAATACCCGCATTAAATGGGGTCTGCATGATGGCAAGACCTGGCTGTTTCAGGGCCAGCACCCGCATCATGAAATAGATCAATTCGAGCATGCGCTGGACCAGCTGCCGACGCCGCAGCAAATCGTGCTCAGCAATGTTGCCGGCGCCCAGCTGCAATACCGGCTCGAACACAGCTTGGGACGTTATTCCGTCAGGGTTCAATATGTCAGCGCGCGTGCCAACCAGTGTGGAGTACGCAATGTTTACATCACATCTGAACAATTGGGCGCAGATCGCTGGGCTGCGTTGATCGGTGCGCATCGGCTTGGCGTTCGCACCGGGCTGGTGATCAATGCCGGCACTGCGATCACCATAGACGCACTGCATCAAGGCGATTTTTTGGGTGGTATCATCCTGCCGGGCTACCACATGATGGGCAGTATGCTGGTTCAGGGTACCGCAGGTCTGACTCACGCGCCGGGAAAATTCCGTGCATGGCCGGACAACACGGCAGATGCGCTGGAGACAGGTCGAATTCTGGCAATTACGGGTGCAGTGGCATTGATGCATGAGCAGCTGCAACGGCATAGCGGGGATATGCCGGAATTGATGGTCAGCGGCGGAAATGGGGCACAACTCGCCATCCATCTGTCGCAACCTGTGCGACTGGTGGAAAATCTGGTTCTGGAAGGATTGCGCACTATCGCGTCCGAGGAGTGTTTGTGAGATTGCTTTTTTTATTGCTGTTGCTTGCCAATCTGGCTGTATTCGCAGTGTTGGAATGGGGTGGCGCCATGAACTCCGGGCAGCACGTGCACACTGCATTAAACCCTGAGCGTATTGCGCTGGTGGGCGAGCCGGGCGCCGCTCCCTTACCGGCAACATCGCCCGTCAAGCCGCCCTTACCGGCACCCCAAGCATCGGTCCCAGTTCCTGTTGCCAATCCCGATGCCAATACCAAAATTTGCATGACCTGGGGGCCGGTACTGCCAGTCCAACTGGGCGATGCGAGCTCAGCGCTGGATCAGCTCAAGCTGGGCGAACGGCTCACACATCAAGCCTTGGGTACGCCCGGTGGCCCCTACTGGGTATATTACCCACCCCTCGCATCTAAAACGGCAGCGGATGACAAACTCTCTGAACTGACCAAACTGGGTGTGCGCGACATTGCCGTGGTGCGTGCTGCCGGGAAATGGCAGAATGCCATTTCACTGGGCTTGTATGCCAAACAGCCGATCGCCGAAGCGCGCGTGGCTGAACTGCACAAAAAAGGCATCCAGTCTGTGCGCATCGAGGCGCGCGGCAAGACCCCCACCCTGTTTACATTGCGCGACCTGAACCCTGCCGAGCAGGCCAGCATGGCGCAACTCCAGCAGTCCTACGCCAACACACAACTCAAGCGTGTGGATTGCGCCGCCAAGACCAACTGAATCAATGTAACCAGTAGTCCAATACCAACCCGACGAACACCGCCGCGCCCAGCCAGTTGTTATGCAGGAACGCCTTGAAGCAAGCGGCACGGTCCCGAGTCCGGATCAGCGTGTAATGGTATACAGCCAGTAGTGCCGCCACCCCTAATCCGGCATCAAACCATAGCCCCCTGCCCTGACGCCAGCCAACATAAGCCAGCAATATCAAAGTCGCGGCATAGCACAGCATCACGGCGATCACATCGAACCGCCCAAACGTCAATGCAGAAGTCTTGATGCCGATTTTAATATCATCATCCCGATCCACCATTGCATATTCGGTGTCATAGGCAATCGACCAGAAGACATTCGCAATCAGCAACAGCCAGGCGTCCATTGGTATGCTGCCAAGTTGCGCGGCATAGGCCATGGGAATACCAAAACCGAACGCCATACCCAGATAGGCTTGCGGAATGGATAGGAAGCGCTTGGTATACGGATAACTGGCGGCCAGAAACAGCGCCGGCACGGACAACATCATTACCAGCCGGTTGAGCGGCAGAATCAACAAAAATGCCAGTGCGGACAATGCTGCGGCCAGCAGCAGCGCTTCCTTTCCGCTCACCTTGCCTGCCGCCAGCGGGCGATCCTTGGTACGTGCGACGCGGGCATCGAAATCTCGGTCGGCATAGTCGTTGATGACGCATCCGGCCGAGCGCATCAGCACTGTGCCCAGCACAAAAATCCACACGATCATCCATTGCGGATGTCCGGCAGAAGCAAACCACACGCCCCAAAGGGTAGGCCACAGCAATAGCAGTATCCCGATGGGCTTATCAAGGCGCATCAGTTTTTCATACAGACTTAAACGTTGTGCCAGCGTCATGACAGCTCCAGAAGCGCAGGTAAAAAAACCTCGGTGACCAGAATGCGGCGGCCCTGCAGTTGAAACAGTGAGCGCCGCGCCCATAAACAGTGGGGTCGCTGCGCCATCTGTGCACAGGCACGTCGATACAATGGATGACGTGCATCGATCCGTTTAAATTCGAGAGGTGCACGATGTACGCACGGATTGGCGAACAACGCTGCACCCAGCGGCCGGTTGCCGAGCCTGCCGAGCTTGGTCCAGGCGCCGCGCAGGCTGCTGTTAGGCAGTACGCTATGGGCAAACACTACCGGTGTGTCACGGCAATACAGAAATACTTCTCGCAACAATGCTGAGGGTTTCGCATTCAGACCACACATTTCAGCTTCATCGACATCTGCCCTGCCTGAATATTGGTATACATGACGCACACTGAACTGCGGGCAGCACTCGATAATACGACGCGTCAGCGATCCCTGATCGGTGAGCCAGCGACGCATCGGGCCGCGAATACCGATCAATTTTACACGCCAGGTAGATGTAATACGAAGACCAGACATGATAGGGCTGAAGTTAAGCAAACCCTGCCATTATGCCACGCCGCGACCACTCGATTGAACCCGGGAAGCGCTTACCAAATGTCGCACTGCACCTCCAGCTTATGGCTCATCTCATTCAGTGGATGTGCAACATCTTCACAAGATCAGCGTAATCGGCCAGATTGGCCACCTCGAAACTGGAAAATCCCGTGTTGCTGAAATAGCTCTGCGCTTCCTTGTCTTTATCCGCATTCACCAGCGCCTGTGTGACAGCTTTCTTGACTTCAACCGGCAGATCCGCACGCACCGCAAAAGTGAGATGCGGCACACCCTTGCTTTGCATCAGTAAATTGAGATCCATGCCGCTATTGTTCCACAAGGTCAATACGCCCGTATTGGCGACACCGACATCAATCAGCTTGTATTTGAATGCAGTGCGGATTCCATCCACGTCATGATAATAAGCGACGCTTTTGAAGTATTTTTCCGGGTCTATGTGCTTGCTGCGCAATTCTGCCAAAGCCAGTTGGGTAACCATGGAATCCTGATCGGTAAAACCGATGCGCTTGCCTTTCATGTCTTCCGGGAAGGCAATGCCGCTGGACGATAAGGCCATGAAACCAGCTGAGATCTGACCCGGGATTTTAGCGATAGGCTCA
>JBDSHM010000103.1:0-1901 GCA_039918495.1 Sulfuriferula sp.
GCCATGCATGCGTGCTACGTTGCCGGGAATCAGGCCCGGGTCAATCAGCAAAGTGAGTGCAACCAGGCCCCCCAGCAAGCCGTAAACGAGAGAAATAGTAATAAACCAGCGATTGCGTTTGTGCATAATAATGAAGGCTCCATCAAACTTGAGACCATCCTAGCAGACTAGTTTTATTAACGCCTTGATTCAGGTCAACCCCCCATGCCATCTACTCCCGATATCAAGGATTTTCGTCTCGCCTATCTGTTCCGCGATCTGGATCGGGTCCTGCTCGCACAAATCGCGGAGCGTGCATGCTGGCGTGATATGGCAGCGGGCGAGCAGCTGTTTGCGAAGAATGATCCGGGCAACCGCTTTTTTTTGGTCAAGACAGGAACGATTAAGCTGTTTTTACTGGCGGAAGATGGCCAGGAACATGTCATGGAACTGATCGGGCGAGAGCATCTGTTTGGCGAAGCCGTGATGTTCATGGGCGGGCGCTATCCCGTTCACGCCAGCGCTTTGGAGGCGACCCGGCTGATCGCATTCGACGCTGATTTTTTTCTGGGGCTGTTACGCCGCGATGCGGATTTATGCCTCGCGCTACTTGCGGCAATGAGCCGGCGCATACATGGTCTGGTAACGGAAATCGATCGCCTCACATTACAAACCGGCGCGCAGCGTTTTGCCCAGTATCTGCTTGCCCAACCTGCGCAAAAAAGTGTCGATACCCGCACGATTCGACTGCCGGCTTCCAAGCAAACCATCGCTTCACTACTGGGCATCCAGCCGGAGACGCTATCCCGCATCCTGTCCAAGCTCCGTGACGAGGGTTTGATCCAGGTCAATGCCGACACTGTCGTCGTGCTCAAACCCGATGCACTGAGCCGTATTACCTGAATGCGCCTACGCTTCAGGCACGCGTCAACGCGCTAAACCAGCGCGCACATCATTCAACAGGGGTGTCCTTGTTTTCCAGGCCAAGATCCTGGATTTTTCGGGTCAGGGTATTGCGCCCCAGCCCTAACAGATTGGCCGCTTCAATACGTCGTCCGCCAGTGTGCTTTAACGCAACGGTGATCAGGGTTTTCTCGAATTCCTGAGTGAGCCCTTCAATAATCCCGACTTCCCCGCGACCCAAAGCGGCGTCCGCCTCGCGTGCCAATGATTGCGCCCAATTGCCGCCGGCAGCTGCCTGACCGGCTGCGCCCAGCAATTCGGGCGGCAAATCAGCGACATCAATATTTTGTCCGGGCGCCATGACCGTGAGCCAATGGCAGACGTTCTCCAATTGGCGTACGTTGCCACTCCATGTTAACTGGCTCAGATACTTGAGTGCGGTTTCGGAGAGTTTTTTAGGTTCCACGCCTTGTTCGCGCGCAGTCTCTTGCAAAAAATGTCGCGCCAGAATAGGAATGTCCTCGCCCCGCTCGCGCAATGCAGGCAAGCGCAAGCGAATCACATTCAAACGGTGATAGAGGTCTTCCCGGAACAATCCTTCTTTTACTCGGCTATCCAGATCCTGGTGTGTCGCCGCAATCACCCGCACATTCACTTTGATCGGCTGATGGCCGCCCACCCGATAAAACTGTCCATCGGCCAGCACCCTGAGCAGCCGCGTCTGCAGTTCCGGAGGCATATCACCAATTTCATCCAGAAACAGGGTGCCGCCGTCGGCTTGCTCAAACCGGCCGCGACGCTGAGCCTGCGCGCCAGTGAAAGCCCCGCGCTCATGCCCGAATAATTCGGATTCCAGCAAATCCTTGGGAATCGCAGCTGTATTCAGCGCAATGAAGGGTTTGGCTGCACGCGGACTATGGCGGTGTAGCGCCGATGCGACCAGCTCCTTGCCGCTGCCGGATTCACCGGTAATCAACACCGTGGTGTGCGATTGGGAAAGGCGACCAATGGCGCGAAAC